>NZ_JAPZLD010000025.1:0-158565 GCF_030182635.1 Amycolatopsis ponsaeliensis | reverse complement strand
CCCCGTCGTCGCCCCCCCGCCACAACTCGCGTCACCCCCCGCCCGCCCGTGTGTGCTCGGGGGGGTGTGTGCGTAATACTTTGTCCTCCCGGTCTCCCCCCCCCACGACTGCTTACATGCGGGCAGCGTCCACAATGGCCTGGGCGAAGGGGCGCGGCGCTTCCTGCGGGACGTTGTGCCCGATGCCGTCGAGGATCCGGTGTTCGTACTTGCCGGTGTACTTCGCGCGGTAGGCCTTGCCGTCCTTGGCCGCGCCGTCGAAGTCGCTGGCGATCGTGATCGCCGGGACCGTGATGGCCGGACCCGTCGCGAGTTTCTGTTCGTACGCCTCGTACTGCGGCTCGCCCGGCGCGAGGCTCAGGCGCCAGCGGTAGTTGTGGACGACGATGGCGACGTGGTCGGGGTTGTCGAACGCCGCCGCGCTGCGGTCGTACGTCGCGTCGTCGAAGTGCCACGCCGGGGAGGCCGTCTTCCAGATCAGCTTGTTGAAGTCGTGGCGGTTGGCCGCGTAGCCGGCGCGGCCGCGCTCGGTCGCGAAGTAGTACTGGTACCACCAGCCGAGTTCGGCTTGCGGCGCCAGGGGTTTCTGGTTCGCCACCAGGTTCGTGACGATGTACCCGCTCACCGCGACGACGGCCACGCAGCGTTCCGGGAAGAGCGCCGCGATGATGTCGACCGTCCGCGAACCCCAGTCGTAGCCGCCGAGGACGGCCTTGTCGATCTTGAGCGCGTCCATCAGGGCGACGACGTCGAGCGCGACCGCCGCCTGCTGTCCATTGCGGACGGTCTGCGCCGACTTGAACGTCGTGGGGCCGTAGCCGCGCAGGAACGGGACGATCACCCGGTGGCCGGCGGCGGCCAGGATCGGCGCGACGTCGACGTAGCTGTACGGGTCGTACGGCCAGCCGTGCAGCAGCACCACCGGCTGCCCGGTCGCCGGCCCGGACTCGTAGTAGGCCATGCTCAGCACCCCGGCGTCGGCGTGCTTGAGCTCGCCGAGCGAGGTGTGCTCGCCCGACCCGGCCCGCAGGTCAGGGGTCGTGGCCGGGGCGGCGGCGTTCGACGAGCAGGCCGCCAAGGAGGTCGCCGCCAGTCCCGCCGCGAACGCCTGCCCGAACCTTCTCCTGCTGATCATCTTGACTCCTGTGCGAAAGACCGTGGGACTTTCACGACGTTAGAGCCGGTCCGGTGATCTTCGCGCCCGTCAGGTGACGCAGCCGGTGTAAGTCACCCTTCGAGGGTCTTCAGCATCCCGGCGAGGTCGGCGCGGGAGCTCACGCCCAGCTTGGGGAAGATCCGGTGCAGGTGGGTGCCGACGGTCCGGTGCGAAAGGTACAGCCGCTGCCCGATCTCGCGGTTCGTCAGCCCGTCGGCGGCCAGCTGGGCGATGCTCAGCTCGTGCGGGGTCAGCTTCTCCCGCGCGTCCGGACCGCGGTTCGGGCTCGACTCGCCCGCGCCGCGCAGCTCGGCCCGCGCCCGCTCGGCCCAGGCCGTCATGCCGAGGGCGTCGAAGGTTTCGCGGGCGGTGCGCAGGTGCGTCCGCGACTCGACGACGCGCCGCTGCCGCCGCAGCCACTCGCCGAAGGCCAGGTGGACGCGGCCGCGTTCGGCGGGCCAGCCGGTCAGGTCGGCCCGCAGCGCTTCGGCGAACAGTGCGTCACTCGGGTCGAGCACGGCGCGCGCGTACCTGAGCCCGATGTGCAGCGCGGGCGACGGCGTGCACTTCGCCAGTGGTTCGAGCTCGGCGAGGATGTCGCGCAGGGCGTCGGTCTGCCCCGACCGCACCGCGGCCTCGGTGAGCTCGGCGACGCAGTAGGCGCGCAGGGCCAGCTGGTAGGCGGGGTCGGCCGGGTCGAGCAGCCGGCGCAGGTCGGCGAAGGCGTCGTCGAAGCGGCCTTCGCTCAGGTTCGTGAGGCCGCGCGCGAGCTGGACGGTGGCGAGCACCGGCCGGGCGCCCGCGGCGAGCCCGGCGCGTTCGGCCTCGCCGGCCAGGGTTTTCGCCTGCTTGTGGTCACCGCGCAGGGCGGCGATCTCGGCCTGGACGGCGGTGGCGAGGCCGTACATGAAGGGCTGGCCGGTCTCCCGCGCGAACCGGGCGGCTTCGGCGGCGACCGGCACGGCCGCGGCGAGGTCGCCGAGCCGGGCGCGGCTCCACGCCTGGACGGCCAGCGCCCGCGGCAGCAGCCCGAGCCGGCCCTGGGCCCGCAGCCCCGGCGCGGCGGCCGCGGAGAACCGCGCGGCGAGGTCGAAGGCGCCGACCTGCAGGGCGGCGCTGCCCAGGTACCGGTCGACTTCCGGGTCGGCGCCGGTCGCCCCGGCGAGCTTCTTGAGCCGGTCGATGACGACTGCGCCGCGTTCGAAGGGCGCGACATAGGCGGTGACGGCCACGACGCGCGGGTCATCGTCGGGGATCGGCAGCCGATCGGCGACGTCGAGCAGGGCTTTCCGGGCGGCGTCGCCGGGCTCGGTCCAGAAGCACCGCATGGCGGCACTCCAGAGGATCCGCATGGCGGCACCGGTTTCCCCCTCGCCGGCGACGGCCTCGGCGGTGACGGCGAGTTCGGCGACCCGGGCAGGATCTTCGCGAAGGCCGTCTTCGAACTCGCTGAGCAGCCGGCTCGCGGTGGCCCGGTGGTGTTTGCTCGTGGGTTTCGCGGCATGCACCAGGCGTTCGGCGGTCTCGCGACGTCCGGAGTCGACGGCCAGCTCGGCGGCTTTCAGGAGTCGTCCGGTCCGGTCGTGGGGCTGTTCGCTCAACCGGGCGGCTTGTTCGAGAGCAGCGATGGCGGCGGCTGCCCCGCCTCGGTACCGGGCCCTTTCGGCGGTGCGATCGAGTTCCCCAGCGACGGTCTCATCGGGCCCGGCGGTAGCGGCGGCCTGGTGCCAGGCCCGCCGGTCGGGCTGGTCCCGGAGGGCTTCGGCGAGGGCGAGGTGGGCACGCCGCCGCTCGGTGGGGGTGGCGGCCGCGGGGATGGCGGAGCGCATGAGCGGGTGCCGGAAGGTGACGGTGCCGGCGGAGAGTTCGATCAGGCGAGCTTCGACGGCAGGGGCAAGGATTTCCGGCTCGACGCGGAGACAGGGTGCGGCGGCCGGGTGGTCGATGGGCGGAGCAACACCGGGCTCAGGCGGCTCCTCCATTCCCAGGAGAGCGCCCGTCGCCGTCAAAGTCTCCGCCAGCGAGGTCGTCTCGTTCAACGCCGCCACCAGCAACGCCGTCCGCGTCTCCGCCGGCAATCCCGCCACCCGGGCCGTGAACGTCCGCTCCAGGCGTTCCGTCAGCGGCAGCACCGGGTCCAGCCCGTCGAGATCCGCCAGCCCCAGCGGCAGCTCCGTCAACGCCAGCGGGTGCCCCGCCGCCTCCGTCAGCAGCCGGGTCCGCACCGCCGGGGCGAGGCTCGGCGCGACCGCGTCCAGAAGGTCCGCCGCCTCGTCCGCGCCCAGCCGCTCCAGGGCCATCGGCGCCAAGCCCGCGTCGAGCAGCGGGGACGAAGCGCCGTCCCGGAGCGTCGCCACCACGACGATCGGCTCCGTCTCGATCCGCCGCGCCACGAACGCCAGGACGTCCGCGCTGGCCCGGTCGAGCCAGTGCACGTCCTCCGCCACCAGCAATAACGGCTTCGCGGCCGCCTCCTCGGCCAGCAGCGTCAACGCCGCGAGCCCGACCAAAAACGCACTGGGCGCCGAGCCGTCCGCCAGCCCGAGCGCCGTCCGCAGCGCGTCCCGCTGCGGCGCCGGCAGCTCCGCCACCCCCGCCCGGACGGGGTGGAGCAGCTGGTGCAGCCCGGCGTACGCGAGGTTCTGCTCAGCCTCGGCCCCGGCCGTCCGCAGCACGCGCAGCCCGGCGACCGACGCCGCGGCCGCCGTCTCGGCCACCAGCGCCGACTTCCCGATCCCCGCCTCGCCGCGCAGGACGACGCCGCTGCGGTCTTCGGGACCGTCGACGAGCTCGGCCAGCTCCTTCAGCTCGGCTTCCCGCCCGTGCAGCGCCATGGAACCGACCTTACCCAACCCACGTTTCCGCAGCTCACGGCCGAGTGACGTACATCGACAGCGTCATCCGACGGGCGCGGGCGCCGCACCCCGGCGGCCAAGCTCGGCAGCGCCATGTCCACATCGGACGAAAGCGACCAGAGGAACCGATGAGACGCATCCCCAAGTTCTTGGCGGCCGCCGTGCCGCTCCTGCTGACCGGCCTGGTGCCGCTGGCGCCGAGCGCGTCGGCCGCGACGCCGGTGTGCGCCGCCGTCTCGGTGCCCGCCCCGGCCGGCGCGAAGATCGAGTCGGTCACGGCCGAACACAAGACCGCGTACTGCCAGCTCACCATCACGCTGACCCACTCCGGCCAGGACCACGTCAAGGTCGCCGTGGCCCTGCCCGACACCGGCTGGACCGGGCGCCTCCAGGCCCTCGGCGGCAGCGCCTACGCCGCCGGCAACTTCGACGGGCTCGCCCAGGCCGTCAAGGACGGCTACACCGGCGTGACGACCGACGCGGGCGTGTCCCTGGACGGGCTCGACACATCCTGGGCGCTGACCACCGACGGCACCGTCGACCAGACGCTCCTGACCAACTTCGCCACCCGTTCGGTGCACGAAGAGGCCCTGATCGGAAAAGCCGTCACGCAGCGGTACTACCACCGCCCGGTGGCGTACTCGTACTGGACCGGCTGCTCGACCGGCGGCCGCCAGGGCTACTCCGAGGCCCAGAACTACGCGGACGACTTCGACGGCATCCTGGCCAACGCCCCGGCCGTCGACTGGACGCAGTTCGCCGTCGCGACGCTGTGGCCGCAGGTCGTCATGAACCAGAGCCACGACTTCCCCAGCACCTGCGTGCTTTCCGCGTTCCGGACGGCCGCGGTCCAGGCGTGCGACGCGCGGGACGGCGTCACCAACGGCATCGTCGACCGGCCGGACGAATGCGGCTACGACCCGCGCGGCCTGGTCGGCACGAAGGTGGTCTGCGAAGGCCACGAGTTCACCGTGACGGCGGCGGACGCCGAGGTCATGCGCAAGATCTGGGCGGGCCCGGCCGACGAGCGCGGCCGCGAGCTGTGGGCCGGGCTCCCCAAGGGCGCGGACTTCACCTGGCTGGCCGGCACGACGCCCGGCCCCGACGGGACGCTCGTCGCGCCGGGCTTCCCGGTGGCCGTCCACTGGGTGCAGTCGTTCCTGGAGAAGCAGCCAGGCTTCGACACGTCGAAGCTGACGTACGGCCAGTTCGCCGACCTGTTCCGCCAGTCGGTGCGGGAGTACGACGACGTCATCGGCACGTCCGACCCGGACCTGTCGGCGTTCCGCCGTTCGGGCGGCAAGCTGATCACGTTCGTGGGCGCGAACGACCAGCTGATCCCGCCGGGCGGCACCCTGTCCTACCGCAAGCAGGTCGAGCGGACGATGGGCGGTGCGCAGCGGGTGAACGACTTCTACCGGCTGTTCCTCGCCCCGGGCGTCGAGCACTGCTTCGGGGGCGGCGGCCCGGAGCCGACGAACGCGCTCGGGCAGCTGGTCGACTGGGTGGAGCGCGAGCTGGCCCCGGCCACGCTCGCGGCGGCGTCCGCGGACGGGAAGACCCGGAACCTGTGCCCGCTCCCGTCGGTGTCGCGCTATGCGGGCGGCGACCCCGCGGTGGCCTCGAGCTACCGCTGCCGCTGAGTCCAGGCCGTGTGTGCCGGCCTCCCTCCGGCACGCACGGCCCCTCGCTCGAATGGACTTGCGGGTCCAAAAACCGATCGGCACTGTGAAGTCATGCCACTTGATCAGTACTACCTCCTCGGCCGGTCGGGCCTGCGCGTCAGCCGGCTCGCGCTCGGGACGATGAACTTCGGCACCGGCGGGTTCCACGCCGCCTACGGGAAGACCGAGGACGAGGTCCGCCCGATCTTCCGCAAGTACCTCGACGAGGGCGGCAACTTCCTCGACACGGCGGACTTCTACACCGCGGGCGAGAGCGAGACCATCCTCGGCAGGCTCATCACCGAGGCGAACGTGCGCGAGCGCGTCGTGCTCACGACGAAGTTCACCAACAGCGTCGACCCCGGCGACCCCAACGCGGGCGGCAACGGCCGCAAGCACCTGGTCCGCGCGCTCGAGGCGTCGCTGCGGCGGCTGGGCACGGACTACGTCGACCTCTTCCTGCTGCACACGTGGGACCGGCTCACCCCGGTCGAGGAAGTCGTGCACACGCTCGACGACCTCGTCCGCGCGGGCAAGATCCGCTACGCGGGCCTGTCGGACGTACCGGCCTGGTACGCGGCGCGGGCCCAGAGCATCGCCGAGGCGCACTCGCTCACGCCGATGATCAACCTGCAGCTGCCGTATTCCCTGGTACAGCGCGAAATCGAGACCGAGCACGTCCCGATGGGCCGGCACCTCGGCCTCGGCGTCACGGCATGGAGCCCCCTGGCCGGCGGCTTCCTCACAGGCAAGTACCGCGACGGCGGCGCCGGCCGGTTCGACCCGGACGCCCAGACGTGGACCGAGCGCGACTGGCAGCTGCTGAAGCCGCTCGAGGAGGTCGCGGGCAAGCTGGGCGTCACGATGGCCCAGGTGGCGATCAACTGGGTGGCAACCCAGCCGGGCATCGCGTCGGCGATCGTCGGGGCGAGCAGCGCAGACCAGCTGGGCAAGAGCATGGCGGCATTGGACTTCGAGATCCCGGCGGAGCTGCGCGCGGTGCTGGACGAGGCGAGCGCGGTGCCGCCGGCCTCGGTGTACCGGATGTTCACGGCCCAGTACCAGAACTGGATCGTCACCCCGGACACGAAGGTGGGTGACAAACCGGACGGCTATGCGCCTGCCGTGCGGAACTGGTAGCCGGAGCGGGTTCGTGGACCAGCACCCGCCGCGAACCCGCTCACCCGTCAGGGTTTCCGAAGTTCCGACTGTCCGCCGAATCACAAGAACCGCGCTGCGGAATTCCCGAAACGGGGCAAGGACAAGCCACTCCATCGCCTTGCTTTTCCACCCCGACCATACGGATCGTGTCCGCCCACGATGGCCGAGCGACAGCCTACAACCCAACCCGATCAAGGGACTTCTGTCGTCCGGAAAGAACAACAACGCTGAGACACATGCAACCGGAGCGTGCAGATGCACACGAAGCTCACTCTCGATTTCACCTGACCGGCACGCTCTGGTTCGCCGGGCGCGATGAGACAATCAACGCCCGAGCACGACGCCAGCGACCGCCTCGGGAGCACGCGCATGGACATGCCGGAACAACCTGATCCGGAAGCCGCCCTGCGCACTGACCGTAATCGTCGCATGGTTCAGGACTGGCAGAACGGCGCCAGCATCACCCAAATCGCGCAACAGTACGGCTTGTCACTCAACTGGACCGGGTCATTGCTCCGACAGAACGGCGCCGACCTTCCCACCGTCGGACGCGGCATCAAACGCGACCTCGACAGTGAGGAAGTCGTGGCTTCCTACCTCGACGGCGCAACGGTTCGCGAAATCGCCGACGCTCATGATGTGTCTTACGGAAAGATCTATCGCTTGTTGCAACAACATCGCGTTCCCATGCGCCCACGTGGGGGAAGGCAAACGCGCTGAGTAAACAAGTTTACCAACTCCGGTCGACGCACAGTAATAGTCCACAATGGATTGCTCCCACCGTGGTGTGCAGATTTTCACATTACCGCCCACCGCATTCGACGAACCGGTAGACCAGAGAGTCGGGGTTGCCGCGGGAGGGGGAGCCATGACGCATCCTCAGCCGGGACATCGCACCGGACGGCCGGGACCGATTCAGCTGCCGCCGCCATCACCCGGAATCGTCGGCCGGGAGCCGGAGCTCGAACAGCTCGACGCCCTGCGAGAGCACCTGCGGGAACACCCCCGGATCGTCGTCCTGACCGGCGTCGGAGGTGTCGGGAAGACCGCGCTCGCCGTGCACTGGCTCACCACCCGCCGGGACGCGTTCCCCGACGGTGTGCTCTATACGAGCTTCGCCTCGGGAGCCGACGACGACGGTCCCGAGTCGCCCGGCATCGCACTCCACGGCTTCCTCGCCGCGCTCGGCATCCCCAATTCCGACATCCCGGCCCGAACGGCCGAGCGCGTCGCGTTGTTCCGCGCCCTCACCACCGGCCACACGTTCGCGCTTCTGCTCGACAACGCTGCTTTCGCCGCTCAGGTCCGCACCTTGCTGCCGTCCGCGTCCACCGCGTTCGTGCTCGTCACCAGCCGCTCCCAGCTCAGCGGGCTCGGCCTGGACGGCGCCGACATCGTTCCGGTCGAACCGCTCGGGAAGAACGCCGCACGCACCCTGCTGGCTTCGCGCGCCGGCGCCGGACGGCTCGACGCGGATCCCAGCGCCGCTCGGCAGCTCCTCCGCGCCTGCGGTGGCCTCCCCTTGACGATCGCGGTCGTCGGCGCCCGCCTGCGCGCCCGTCCCGAGCGGAACATCGCCAGGGAGGTCCGCGGACGCGGAGCGGGCGTCGGAGGACCGCACAAGGCGGTGTTCGACGCGTCGTACGACTCACTCACCCCGGCCGCGGCGCAGATCTACCGCCTCTGCGGGGTGCTCCCCGGCACTCACATCGCGCTCGACGCGCTGGCCCACCTCCTCGCCACGCCGGCCGACGGCATCGACGACCGGATCGAGGAGCTGGTCGAAGCCAACTTGCTGAGCGATCACGGAGAAGTGGTCAGCCGGCACGACGTGGTCCGTGACGATGCCCGGACCCGGTACGAGCGTGAGATGACGCCGGAAGATCACTCGGCGACGCTCCTGGCGTTCACCCGCTGGCACCTCGACCGAGTCCTGGCCGCGGACGAGCTCATCCACCCGTTCCGGCCGCGCTTCGCCACCCTCGGCGAGCCGGCCGCGCGGATCTTCGCCGACCGGGATCTTGCGATCCGCTGGTGGCGCCGGGACCACCAGGTCATCCGAGCCGTCACACGGGACGCGGCCGCGCAAGGCTGGGATTCCGAGGTGTGGCAGCTGTGCGAAGGGTCATGGGGCTTCTTCCTCCACAACCGCGACTACGAACCCTTCCTCGCCCTCACCACCCTCGGCATCGCTTCCGCTCGACGATGCGGCTTGCCACTCGTCGAGGCGCGGTTGCGCAGTCAGCTCGGTTTTGCACTGGACCAGCTGGGCAGGCTCGAGGAGGCGGACGCCCAGCACGCCGTCGCGTTGGAGATCGGCGAGCGGGAGAACGACGGACCCACACTCGCGACCGCCGTCTCCCGGCTGGCCAGAGCGGCCCGCCGGCGCGGCGACCTCGAGCAGGCGCTCCAGCTGTACCGGCGCAGCGCCGAGCTGCACGCCGAGATCGGCCGCCCCCGTGGTGTCGCGCTCGCTCGCCGTCGCCGGGGCGAGCTCCTGATCGAGCTGAACCGGGACCAGGAGGCCGCGGCCGAGCTCACCGCGGCCGCAGACACCATGGCCGAGGCCGGCGACGCCAACCAGCACGCCCGGGCGGTCACGGCCCTGGCCCGGCTGCACGACCGCCACGGCCGGTACGACCATGCGAGAAGCCGGTTAGTCGATGCGCTGCGCGTTGTCCGGGCACTCGACTCGCCGTACTACACCGCCGAGATCCTCGCCGTCCTGGCCGACCTCGAGACCCGTCACGACGACCTCGATCAGGCGCATGAGCACCGCGCGGAAGCTCGGCTCCTGTACGCCCGGCTCGGGGATCCGCGGGCAGCCGAACTCACTGACCAGGAAGACTGACCGGGAGGCGGCCCGGTACGTCCGCCCCTGGTTCCGCCAAGCGAAGACCGCCGCCGTTTCCGGGTGCCAAGCCAGGGCCGCCACCGCGCCGGGGTGCTCGCGGGCCACCCGGCGCGCCGTGGCCGACGCGGCGCACGGTGACCCGTGGCTACCCGCCAGGACGACGTCAGCGCACTCCGGCCAGGTTCCGGCCGCGAGGTCCGCGTCGACCACGACGAGCGTCGCGCCCTTGTCCGGCGCGCGCCGGATCCGTATCCGCCACACTCCCGGGGCCGGTTCGGCGGGGAGCGGCCCGGTCACGCCGCCCACCCCGGCAACGGCCGCGGAACGGGCAACAGTGGCAGCACTGCCGGCGCAACCGGGGCCGAGAGCTCCAGCAACCGGTACATCTCGGCCCGCAGGAGCTCCGCCGAGCGGTCCGGACGGGACGTGATCGCCTCCGTCACCGCGACGGCGAGCCGACCGACCCGGCTCCAGGCAGCTTCGGCCTGTCCGGGCAGTGGACGCGCCCAGTCCAGCGGCAACGTGTGCGTACGGACGACGTCGGCGACACTCCCCTCCTGCGGCAGCCCGCACAGGGACGCGAGCGTCACCGGACATCCCGCCGCGGCCGCGTAGCCGGTGGTCGAACCGTGGTCGCCGATCACCCAGTCCGCGGCGAGCATCGTCGCCTGCCACCCGGACCCGGGTGGGATGAGCAGCAGGCCGTCCGACACCGCGCCGGCCAGCCAGGCGGTGACCTGCCGTCGTCCGTGCACCGCCCAGACATTCGGGTGCAGCACGGCCGCGACGGCAAAGCGCTGGGCGGGCAACGCGTTGACGACCGCCCGGTGGAGCTCGGGCAGCCGGCCGAACGCGGAATCGGTGAACCAGGTCGTGCTGACCACGACCAGTCGCCGCTCCGGCGTCACCCCCAGCGCCTGCCGGTACACCTCCCTCAGGTGCCTGCTCGCCCGCATCCGGTCGAGACAGATGTCTCCGGCCACCACGGCGTTCGGCACCGCCTCGGGACACCGCTCCCGCAGCAGGTCCACCTCGCCTTCCGTGGCGAGCCCGAGCACCGTGGGCAGCACGCGCCCGCGGAAGGTCAGCAGCTCCCGGTCGACGCCGGTGGTGCGCTCGCTCGCCCCGCCGGCTTTCCGGCTGTGCCGACGCGGCTTGACCTTCCCGGCGCCGTGCCCGACGAGGAGGATGGGCCCGTGCACCTCGGCGAGGTGGCGGTGGCTCGCCGCGAGCACGAGGTCGAACCGGTGCGAGATCGCCTGGTGCCACGGCATGACCAAACCGTGCAGGCCACGCACGAACTCCTCGACACCGTGCCACTGTTCCGTCGTGTGCGGCACCGTGAACACCAACTGAACACGCAGATCGGTTTCCAGGAGGGAAATCACGTCGAGCAACCGGGTCCCCGCAGTCACGGTGGGAACCACCACCAGCACGGCGCGACACCGCGGCCGGGTGACCCGAGTCCCGGCGCCGAGCCCGACCGGACCTCGTACCCACAAATCCGTCGTCATTTTCCGTCCCCCTCGACGTGGTTCATGACATCAGCGGACGGAGCATGCGGGTCACGACTGCCGAACGCCTTCCCGGCGGCCGGACAAACCCCGGACATCTCGTGGCCTGTTCGTGGACACAAAAGATCGTTACCGCGCCGTCGTCGTCGTTTCACCAAAACGATGCGAAGCTGGCGATACGGGAGAGGGGAAGGAACCGCGAAATGGAGATCGCATACGGAATTCTCGGGCAAACAACAGTGCGGATGCACGGGAAGATGACCGAGGAGTGGGGGTCCCGGCAAGCCCGTCACCTTCTGGCAGCATTGCTGACCCGACCCGGAAAACGTTTCTCCCAAGACAGCCTGATCGCTTGGGCGTGGACCGAATCAGCTCCTCCGAGCAACCCGAAAGACGCTCTCTACAAGGCGATGACCCGGCTGCGTCAAGCACTGGAGGCCGCCGATCACACCCCGGTCATCCGCACCGTCAACGGCGGCTACCAGCTCGACATCCGTCCCGATCTCGTGGATATCCACGTCTTCTGCGACGAAATGCGCAGGGCACGACAATTGAGCGCCTCCGGAGACCATGAAACCGCATGCGAGGTCGCGCGTGCAGCTCTGACACTCTGGCGGGACGAACCACTTGCCGGAATGACCAGTGAACCGGCCCGGAATTGGCGGCATGCCAGTTCGGCCGCGGACTGGGCACCTGCGCACAGTTTCCTCACGGCCGAATTGCTGGCCGTCGGCCGCCCCGAAGAAGCGCTGAGGCATCTGGCCGGCGTTCCCCACCAGCACGCCGCCGAACCCGCGTTCGTGAAACTCCGCATCACCGCCCTCTATGCGCTGAGGCAGTCGCACGAAGCCCACGCTTGCTTCCTGACGGCGCTCAAGTCCTACGAGCAGGTCGGCGACGCTGAGGCAGTCGCCGACCTGCAGTCGCACCACGCCCGGGTGCGGGCGCGCCACCAGGAGCCCGGAGCGAAGCCGGAGGCATCACCGCGACCCACGCCTGCCTCCCCGGTCGGCCCGATCCGCGTCGGCCTGCCCCGCAACCTTCGCGGGTTCCTCGGCCGTGCCGATGCTCTGCGCAGGCTCGACGAATACCTGCTCGCCCCCGGCGCCGGGCACGCCCCCGCGGCCATCGTGTGCGGCCCGCCCGGCATCGGGAAGACGACCCTCGCCGTCCACTGGGCGCACCGTGCCGCGGACCGGTTCCCCGGCGGCATCGTCTGCGTCGACATGCAGGGATTCGGGCCAGCCCCGGCGCGCACGACCGGCGAAGTGGTCGATCTCGTCCTCACCGCGCTCGACTACCCGATCGACCACCTGGTCAGCGCCCCAGCGCGGGCCGCGCGACTGCGCTCCCTGCTCGAGTGTGGACGGCCACTGCTCGTCATCCTCGACAACGTCGGCAGTTCCGAGCAGGTCGACGAGGTCATCGACATCGTCGAGTCGTGCACGGTGCTGCTCACCTCGCGAAGTTCGCTCCACGCGCTGGCCCGCCGCCACGACATGCCCGCGATCAAACTCGTGCACCTCGACGAGCAGAGTTCACTCGCGCTCCTGAGCAAGCGGATGCGAGGACGGGCCGAAGATGAACCCGAAGCAGCGCGCGCACTCGCCGTGCTCGGGGACGGCCTTCCACTCGCCCTCACCTTGCTCGCCCAGCGAGCCGCCAGCCGGCCCGGGATCAGTCTCGACACCATGCTCGGCGAGCTACGGGACCCAGAGACGCTGCTGAGCATCGGCGACGACGGGGACGACGACGGCCTGCGCACCACGTTCTCCGGTTCTTACCAGGCGCTCGACTCCACCGCGCAGGACGTGTTCCGGCTCTTCGGTCACCACCCCGGTCCCGAGATCCAGGCCGAGACGTTGCTTTCGGCGAGCGGTCACCCCCGGGAAGCCACTCGGCGTGCCCTCGAGAACCTCGTCGCCTGGCACCTCATCGACCAACCCGGCGAGCCCGACCGCTACCGCATTCCCGACATCTTCCACCGCTACTCACGCACGCTGACCGCGGACGACGATCCGCTGCCCCTGCGCCGGTTGCTGTCGCACTACCTGCAGACCGCCCTCCGCGCTCACCTGACCGCGCACCCGTACCGCAGCCGACCTCCGATGATCCCCGCCGAACCCGGAGTCGTCCCCCTCACTTTCGACTCGGCCACGGCCGCCGCGAACTGGACTCTCGTGGAGCGTGACAACCTGACGGCCCTGATCGGTGAAGCCGAACACCGGCAGCTGCATTCCTACGCCATCGGATTGCCGCATCTGCTCAACGACAGCTGGGAACGCCACGGCTGCCACTCGGCCATGACACAGGGGCTAGTGGTCGCCGTCCGGGCAGCTCGGGAGGCGAAGGACATCATCGCCGAGGCATCCTCCCTCAACGATCTCGGCGAACTCCACCTGATCCTCGGCGACGACACGAAGGCGCGCCACTACCTCCACCGGTCGCTGGAGCTGGCCACCGAGTACGAGGAGACCGTCGGGATCCTCACCGTCAAGATCAACCTCGCCCGCCTCCACCGGCACTGCGGCGACCACGCCGCGGCCATCGACCTCTATCTGAAGTGCATCGACCAGGCGCGGCGAGCTCCCGACCCGATCCGGGAAAGCGTCGCCGAGCACTACCTGGCGGACACGTTCGCCGACCTCGACCAGCACGCCCAGGCCCTGCCGCACTATCACCGCGCCCTCCATCTCCGGACCGTCCTCGGCGACACGATGGGACAAATCGCGACCCAGACGGCCCTGGCCGCGCTGCACACACACGAGCAGCGGCTGGAGCTCGCTCACATGCACTGCCGGCAGGCGCTGGCCAACCTCGACGGCCGCGACGACCTCACGGCGACCATGAAGCTCTGCACCGTCCGTGCCCGGCTCGCGTATGCCGAGGGCAACGCGCGGGAAGCACTCAGGCTGGCTTGGGACGCGGTGGAGATTTCGCGGCAGGCCCACAACGCCACCGGACAGGCGCGCGCGCTCGAAGCACTCGGCGACATCCTGCGCAGACTGCACAACCCCAGCGGCGCGATCGAGGCGTGGACCGAGGCCGTCGCCTTCTACCGTGGTCGCGGCCGGGACGCCAAGGCCGACCGACTGCAGGCTCGCATCGGCGAAGTGGTCGCCGACACCGAGGCGCTCATCCCCGGCGCGCGGAGCGGGCACGAGGACACGGTCGCCATGCCGAGCCCGCCCCGAGCCCGGACACGCCAACACCAATGAGTGAACTATCGCTTTACCGCGCGGCAGCTTTCACCCGAGAGTGACCAAATTTGCGCTGCTAGGCGGTCCTGCACGTCCCCAGAACTACCGGGAGTAGTTTCCAGTTATCGCTAACGGCCCTTGCGGCGAGAGACCAAGGCTCCCTAGCCTTCGGGCACCCCACTTTGATTCATGTTCTGGCCACCCAGCCCAGCATGACAAGCCCCGAATAGCTATCCCAGGGAGTACGCACGTGCACGACCCCGCTACCTATGCCACCCTCGCCGCCGTCGCACTACTGGCGGTCAAGAACTGGTGGCGCTGCTGACGCAGCCACGACGGTGGTGCCCCGCGACATGCGTCCGGGGCACCACCGGCCGGTCGTCACGCGGGGTTTCCGGCCACCACCTCGCCACCCTGGATGATGTGGCGGAAGTGCTTCGGCTCCGCCAAGACCCCGATGTCCGCCAACGGATCCCCATCCACCACCAGCAGGTCCGCGTGCGCACCCACGGCCAACGTCCCGATCTCGCCCGTCAGATTCAGCAGCTCCGCCGCCGTCGAGGTCGCCGAGCGAATCACCTCGACCGGAGACTGGACTTCGCCGCGCAAGCGGAACTCGTGGTTCTGGTGGCGGTGCATCCCGCCCAGCAGGTCCGTCCCGTACACCAGTTTCACGCCGCCGCGGGCCGCGCGCTCCAGGGCCGCCAGGCCCGCTCCCAGGACCTCGTCGACCTTGCGCCAGCTCGACTCCGGCAGCCCGTGCTCGCGACCTTCTTCCTTCAACGCCCAATACGTCACCAGCGTCGGCACCAAGTACGCCTCCTGCGAGAGGAACAGCGAAACGCTCCGGTCGTCCAGCAGGTTGCCGTGCTCGATCGAACGGACGCCCAGCTCCAGCGCCCGGTTCACCGCGCGGGCCGTGTACGCGTGCGCCGCCACGTACCTGTTCGCCGCCGTCGCCTCCTCGACGATCGCGCTCAGCTCCTCCGCCGAATACTGCGTCGAGTCGATGCGGTCGGTCGGGGACGCGACGCCGCCCGAGGCCATCACCTTGATGTGATGGGCGCCCTTGCGCAGCTCGTCGCGGGCGGCCGCGCGGACCGCGTCGACGCCGTCCGCCACCCGGCCCAGCCCCGCGCAGCACGGGTGGTCGTCCTTCGCGTGCGTGCCGCGGGTGCGGCTGTCGCCGTGCCCGCCCGTCTGGCTCAGCGCCCGCCCGCAGAACAACAGCCGCGGGCCGCGGAACAGCCCCTCCGCCTGGGCGTCCGCGAGACCGTAGTCGGCGCCCGACGCGTCGCGGACCGTGGTGAACCCGCGGTCGAGCATCCGGCTCATCGTGCGGGCCGCGTGGGCGGCCACATAGGACGGTGACGACGACGGCAGCGAACCCAGGTCCGCCGTCGACGCCGTGACGTGCACGTGCGCGTCGACCAGCCCGGGCATGACCACCGCGCCCCGGACGTCCACCGAACGCACGTCGGCCGCCGCGAGGTTCGGCCCCACCTCCACGATGCGGCCGTCAGCAGTCCGCAGGTCGCCTTCGGTGTACTCCCCGGAAACGGGGTCGAGCAGCCGGGCGTTGCGCAGCAGCAGGGTCACCGGTTCTCCTTCTCCAAGTCGAGCAGTGCGGACACGGCCAGCGGCGCGAGCGACTCGGCCACCACCACCGCATCGTCGTCGTAACTGCCTTCCGCGTCGAGGATGTTGAGCACGCCGAGCGTCCGGCCGTCGGCGATCACCGGCACGTTGATGATCGAGCCGCAGCCGAGTCCCTCGATCAGGTCGTGGTCGGCGAAGATCTCACGCACGGCCGCGCGGTCCGGCCCGAAGTACGGCCGCTGCGCGGTGATGCACTTGTCGAGCCAGCCGGCGGCGACTTCGACGGTCTTCTCCCCGCCCACCGGGTACTCCGCGGGATGGCTGCTGTGCACCCGCTTCAACGCGCGACGCTCGGGAACCCAGGCGAGCACCGTGAACAGCCGCACGCCGATCGCGTCGCGCACCCGTTCCTCCACAGTGGACAAACTCACTTCGTCATCTCCTTCGCGGCGCGCACCGGCGCCCCGTGTTCGGTCAGTTCTTCCAGGGACCGCCCGGCGGTCGACAGGCCGAAGACGAGCACGCAGAGCACGCCTGCCGCGAGGACGGCCGTCGTCAGGCCGAAAACGCCGGCAAACCCGAGGCTCGCCGCGGACAGGCCGATGATCGTCGGCGCGAGGATGCTGCCGACCCGGCCGAACGCGCTGGACAGGCCGGTGCCGCTGGCGCGGATCCAGGTCGGGAACACTTCGGGCGTGTAGGAGTACACCCCGGCGTAGGTGCCGTTGAGGAAGAACGAAAGCACCGCGCCGGCGAGCGTGATCGACCACGGCGCGCTCGTCTGGCTCAGCCAGAAAGCGCTCACCGCCGAGCCCGCGAGGTACAGCGCGATCGTGTGCTTGCGGTCCAGCCGTTCGGACAACCACGCGGCGGAGAAGTAGCCGGGCACCTGGGCCAGGTAGATGATGATCGAGAACTCGAAGCTCTTCGTCACCGTGATGCCGCGTTCGACGAGCAGCGTCGGGATCCACGAGAAGAAGCCGTAGTAGGAGAACGTGATCACGAACCAGACGGTCCAGATCACCGCCGTCCGTCGCCGCATCGCGGGGCTCCACAGGAACTTCAGCGCGCTGAAGAGGTTGACCTTCGGAGTCTCGGTGGCGGGCTGGGCATCGGCGGGCGGCACCGGCGGAAGCGTGGTGCCGGTGGCCTTCTCGACGTCGCGCTCCATCTTGGCGACGACGATTTCCGCTTCGGCGGACCGTCCCTGAGCGAGTAGGAACCGCGGCGACTCGGGCAGAGATCGCCGCCACCACAACAACATCACGATCGGCAGCGCGGTGACGAGCTGCGCGATCCGCCAGCCTTCGTCGAACGTCGGCACGACGAACCGGCCGATCAGCGCGGCCGCCACGAAGCCGAAGGAGAAGAAGCCGGCGAGCGCGCCGACGAACCAGCCGCGCCGCTTGGCCGGCACGAACTCGGACAGGAAGGGCGCGATGATGGCGCTTTCCGCACCGGCGCCCGCGCCGGCGAGCACCCGGGCGCCGAGGAAGACTTCGTAGTTGGGCGAGAAGGACGCGATGACCGAGAACAGCGCGTAGAAGGCCAGCGCGTACATCATGACCTTCTTGCGGCCGATGCGGTCGCCGAGCAGGCCCGCGGCGACCGCGCCGAAGAGGAAGCCGAACGGCGTCGCCGAGCCGATCAGGCCGAGCTGGCCGTTGTCGAGGCCCCACGCCGCCTTCGCGCTGGGCAGCAGGAAGGCGACGACCGCCGAGTCCATGCCGTCGAAGGTGTAGCCGAGCCCGCCGATCAGCAGCAGCTTGTAGTGGGGCCGGCTCAGCGGGAGCCGGTCCAGTCGTGCCAGCAGGGTCATGGGGAACGCCTTCCGTGTCCGGGCGCCGGGGAGTGCGGACAACGTATACTGCGTTTTCGCAGTTTTGCAACGTTCGTTGCACGACAACCTCGCTGCGTTACGGTCTACGCGATCCGAGGGAGGGACGAAAGTGGCGGAAGCCGACGACGGTTTCGAGGCGTGGCTGCGGGACCGGCTGCCCGAGCGGGGGCTGCGCCCGAAGTCGGCCGCGGTGCTGGAGGTGCTGGTCTCCCAGCCGAGGCGCGCGTCGTTCGGCTCGACGGCCGAGCTGGCGCAGCTCGCCGGCGTCAACGTCGCGACCGTGACGCGCACGGCGCAGGCGCTGGGCTTCGCGGGCTGGCCGGCGTTGCAGCAGGAGCTGCGCGCCCGGTACATGTCGTCACTGAGCGCGCCCCAGGTGGCCGAGGAGCACCGCGGCGTCGACTCGCCGGGCTCGGCGTCGCTGCGCCGGGACCTCGACAGCCTCGCCCTGCTGAACCGGCGTTTCGACGAAGAGGTGATCCGCGAGGTCGCCCGCGCGATCGCGGCGGCCCGCCGCACGCTGGTGATCGCCGACGGCAGCTACGCGGCGGTCGGCATCGCCTTCGCGCACAACGCGCGTCTCGCGGGCTACGACGTCCACGCGGTCACGGCGGGCGACGCGGAACTGGCGAACCAGACAGCCAAGCTGACCTCGGACGACGTGCTGGTGGCGATCAGCTTCTGGCGCCTGTACGAGAGCACGGTCCTGGCGGCGAGCGAGGCGAAGAGCCGCGGCGCACGGGTGTTCGCCGTGACGGACGCGGCGAGCCCGGCCCTGGCGGGCGCGGTGGAGCAGGTGCTGATGGTGCCGGCGGAGGGCGTGACGTTCTTCCCGTCGCTGACCGCGGGCATGGCGCTGGTCCAGGCGATCGTCGCGCAGCTGGCGGCGGTCGACCCGGCGCGGACCAGCGAGTCCATCGAGGCCGCGGAGGCGATGTGGTCACGGTTCGACCTCCTGCACCGACGGCCCTCGGCCAAGACCTGACGCCTGTCTCAACCCCTGGTTCGTCCGGGTGAACTTTGACCGGGCGGACCCGCCACGCACCGTCACCTGCCCGCCGTGGCGCCCACGCCGTTTTGCCAGCTGGCAGCCGGCCAGATCGCGAGCGGTCGCCAGGCGGAACGCCGCGCCGTCAATCGCCATTCTCCACCTTGCCCGAAGCAGAGCAGAGCCATCCGCCGAGCCACACTTGCAGATGCACGAGCGACGCGACGACGATACCGGCGGTGTCGGCCGAATGGGATCGACATGATCACCCGTACTCGGCTCGACCAGCCAACAAGCGCATATCCCACCGAGACGGCCGCCCTTCGGCGCCACGAGATGAACCCGGCGATTCCACCCCGTGCTCGCAGTGCGCCAGCTGGCAGACCGCCGGATCACCGACGACATCGTGGCAGAGTGCCGCCGGGCAAGTCGCCGCGATACGAATGCCTGCAATCAAACCGCCAAGAATCGCCTTGCCCCGAAACATCGGCCACGGCGCAAACAGCCGACTGATGAAGAGCCTACCGTCGATATGGCCGGAAAATGTCCTTCACCAGGCCCGCTTTCCCGGCGGTACCCTCGAGCCGAAAGGTACTACACCCAAATCGGAAGCCGGTGCATCAGCCATGAAAAAATCGAAGGACGAACACCGACGACTCGGCAGCCGGGTCGCCGAAACCTGCGACAGCGCGGCAGCATTCTTGGAACTGGGAGTAATGGCCTCTTTCGTCCTCAACGAAAGCTTCCGCCCCAGCGCGAACTTCGCGAAACTCTTCGCACTGGGCCTTCGACTGGCAGCACAACGACTGAGGCGACCTGGACACGGTTCGTGAACGACCCGCCGAGGCTCGGGTCGCGCGCCCACCCGGCCCGAGCTTCGGCGAGCCACGGCAACGTGGTCAGCGTCAACCCATAGGGTGAATGGAACGCGGTCGACCCACCCGGGGCGCGACCCGAGTGGCCGAATGGCGCGTGTACGCTCCGCAACACGACATCCCGGATGACGCGCGGATCCAAGCCGGCGCGTTGCACGCCCGGCCGGCGCACGCCGGCCAGAAAGCGAAGTGGCCGTGCCCCAGGGCCAAGAAACCCCCGTCGTCCTCGACCGCGACCCTCTCGTCTGGGTCAAGAGCTCGGCGAGCTCGAGCGGGTCCGGTGCCGAGTGCGTCGAAGTCGCAACCACCGAATCGCACGTCGCGGTACGCGACTCGAAAGACCCCGGGCCGACGATCGTCGTTCCCGGCCGATCTTGGCAGGCGTTCCTCTTTTCGGCTCTCCCGGCGCGTCGATAGCCGATCACGCAAGGTCAGGCATGACCACCCGTTCGTGAGCTATCATTCTGCTAGCTGGCAGATAGCCACCAGTCGGACGAACGGGGGCCACGCGCCATGACCCGACCGAATTCGCCCATCGTCAGCCAGAGGCGCGTACTGGCCGCAATCCGCGAGGCACGCGAAGCCCTTTCTCTCACCCAACGGGAAGTGGCCGAGGCGCTGGACTGGTCGGTTTCGAAGATCATCAGAATAGAGCGCGGCTCGGTCGGCCTTTCGATCACAGACCTGAAAGCGTTGCTGCTGCACTACGGCATCACCGACCGGGACCGGGTAGAAAGTTACGTCCAACTGGCCAGAGCCGGCAGGCAACCGGCTTGGTGGGACGATTACCGGCGCGTCTTCAAGCCGGACTTCGTGCGCTTCCTCGGACTCGAGTCGGCGGCGGAAATGGTCCAGCAATATCAGTTCCACCTGATTCCCGGATTGCTGCAGACGGCCGCATACACGAGATCCTTGGTGCGGACCAGCGGCTGGGGCCAGGAGTGGGCCGAGCGCCAAGTGAAGGTGCGCAGGATGCGGCAAGCCAGGCTGGAAGACCCCGAACTCGGACACAATTTCATCCTGGACGAATCCGTTCTGTACCGGCGGGTCACGGAGTTCGTGCACTGGCGCGAACAGCTGCAGTGGATGCTGCAAGTATCACGGCAAAGCAACGTGTCCGTGCGTATTCTTCCGTACACCGCCGGCTGGATCGACGGAATGCAAAGCTCGTTCACGATCATGAAGATGTCCGACCAGGTGAACGACATTCACCTGAGCATCGAGCGACCCGACGGTGACCAACAGTTCGCCGACGCGCGGGGCGCCGAGAAGGCAGTCGAGTTCGGGAAGATCTTCGCGCGCATCGAAGCCGCCGCCCTGCCCGCTTCCGAGACTCCCTCGGTCATCGAGGCCAGCCTGCTGAACCGCCAGTAGCACCCATTTGTGACTCACGTCACTCAGCGACGGATTCCTCCTCCGAGGCTGGTCTTGATCCGGTCCACACCGCATCGACCGCCGGAGAGTGCCTCATGTCCACCCAGTCCACCGCCGTCGTCACCGGAGCCGGCCGCGGCTTCGGGCGCGCCATCGCCGCCGCGCTCGTCGCCGGCGGGCGCACCGTCGTCGGCATCGCGCGCAGCGAATCCGAACTCGACGCCGTGCGCGAAGAACTCGGCGCCGGCTTCGTCCCCGTCGCCGCCGACGCGACCGACGACACCCTCGCCGAGAGCGTCCTCCGCGAGCACCGCCCCGGCCTGCTCGTCCTCAACGCGGGAGCCGTGCCGCACATGGCGCCCGTGCACGAACAGACCTGGGAAACCTTCAGCCGCAACTGGCACGTCGACACCCGGCACGTCTTCGCCTGGACGCGCGCCGCACTCCGGGAACCTCTCGAAAAGGGTGGCGTCGTCGTCTCGATGTCGAGTGGGGCGGCCATCGGCGGGTCGCCGCTCAGTGGTGGGTACGCCAGTGCGAAAGCCGCGATCCGGTACCTGCGCGCGTACGCCGCCGAGGAGTCGGAACGCGCCGGGCTCGGCCTCCGGTTCGCCACGCTCCTGCCGCAGCTGACCCCGCTCACCGGCCTCGGCTCGGCGGGCGTCGACGGCTACGCCGCGCGCAACGGGATCGACCACGACACGTTCGTCAAGAACATGGAATCGGTCCTGACGCCGGAGCAGGTCGCCAAGGCCGTCCTCGAAGTCGTCGACGGCGACGCCGCGGAATACCAGGTCAGCGGCACCGGGCTGCGTACGCTCTGACTGCCATGCCCGACTTCGCCACCGAGACCGAGCCGTTCCGGCCCGAGCTGCTCGCCCACTGCTACCGCCTGCTCGGCTCGATCCACGACGCCGAGGACCTCGTGCAGGAGACGTACCTGCGCGCGTGGCGGGCCTTCGGCGGGTTCGAGGGCCGGTCTTCGGTGCGGCGCTGGCTGTACAAGATCGCCACGACGGCCTGCCTGACGGCGCTGGAGACCAGGGCCCGGCGGCCGCTGCCGTCGGGCCTGGGCGCTCCGGCCGACGACCACCGGGTGGCAGTGGCCGCCGCGGACCCGTCGGTGCCCTGGCTCCAGCCGGTCCCCGACGCGCTGCTCGACCCGGCGGCGGTCGTGGCCGGCCGCGCCGGCGTGCGGCTGGCGTTCATCGCCGCGCTGCAGCTCCTGCCCGCCCGGCAGCGGGCCGTGCTGACCCTGCGCGACGTGCTGGCGTTCCGCACCGGCGAGGTCGCCGAGCTGCTCGGCACGACTCCCGCGGCGGTCGACAGCGCGCTGCGCCGGGCCCGCGGCCGGCTCGCCGAGGCGGGCCCGGTGGAGGCGGACCTGGCGGAGCCGGCCGGGCAGGGTCCCTTGCTCGACCGCTACGTCGACGCGTTCGTCCGCGCCGACCCGGGCGCGCTGGTGACGCTGCTGCGCGCCGACGTCGAGCTGGAGATGCCCCCGATCCCGACGTGGTTCACCGGCCGGGACGCGGTCGCCGGGTTCTTGAGCCGCCGCGTCCTGCGCCCGGGGAACTGGCGGCTGGTCCCGACGCGGGCGAACGGCCAGCCGGCACTGCTCGAGTACGCGGCCACCGGCGACGGCCGGTTCGAAGCCCACGGCGTCCAGGTCCTGACGCTGATCGGCACCCGGATCGCGCGGATCACGGCGTTCAACGACCCGAGCCTGGTCCCGGCGTTCGCGGCGCCCGCCATGATGGACTCATGACCCGCATCGGCCTCCTCTACCCGACGCGCGACTGCGGCGAAGACGACTTCACCGCGCTGTGCGACCAGCTCGGCGTGGACCTCGACTTCGCCTATGTGGAGTGGAACCCGGGCATCGGGCCCTCACGTCCGTCTACCACCCGGACCTGACCGCGGTCTTCGCCGGCTTCCTCGGCGAGGTGGGCGTGACGACGGTGCACGCGGTCTCGGCCGACGCCGCGTCCGACCGCGCCCTCGCCGCGTGGGACGCGCGGAAGATCACCGCTCTCTCGCCGTCGCGGCCAGCGCCGCACCGGAGCGTGACGGGCTCGGCCCGCTCTTCGCTAAGACCCTCCGCCCGCCGAGCTCATCCTCTTCGTGAAGCGCGCCGCGACGTCGCGCAGCTTCGTGTTCGTGTTCTGCGACTCGACGATCAGGCGCTGCATCGCCGCGTCCTCGCTCACCCGGTGGATCAGCATCAGCATCCCCTTGGCCTGCTCGATCACCGCGCGCGTCTCCATCGCGTGCCGGAGCTCGTCGGCGAGGAGGCGGGCTTCGCGGTAGCGGCGGGTCAGCCGCAGGACGGTCTCCACGCACAACGTGAACAGCCGCAGCACCTTCGTGTCGAACTCGTGGTAGCCGTGCGCGCCGAAGCCGAACAGCGTGATCGCGCCGACGAGCGTGTCGTCCACCCGCAGCGGTACCGCCAGGTAGCTGCCCACGCCGAGCTCCTTGGCCGCGAGGACGAACTCGGGCCACCGCTCGCCCGTGTCGCCGACCGCGACGCGCACGACCTCGCCCGTGAGCGCCGCGAGCAGGCCGGGACCGTCGCCCGCCGCGTACTGGGCGTCGTCGATGCGCCGGACGCGCTCGTCGGTGAAGGCCGCGGTCTGGGTCACGCCGTCGCGGACCACCACGATGCTCGCCAGGTCCGCGTCGGGCACCACCCGCACCGCCTCGCCGCAGACCGCGTCGAGCAGCCCGGGCGTGTCGGACACCGACTCGAGGACCCCGACGAGATCGGCCAGGACGACGTTCAGCTCGTCGACCCGCTCCGCCATGCCGTCACCGGTGGTCGGCACCGCCCACCCCTCCCCGTGCGTCAAGCCGCGAGCCATGGGAAAGAGCCCGCCAGCAGCGTCAACCGAGACCACCGCTGGCGTTTCAACGGGTCCGAGAGGATTCTAGCGGCCGCCGGAGCGCTCCCCGACAAGGCCGGGCCGCCTGAGCAGCCCCCGGTTCCACGCTAGCGGCAGGCACCGACGAAACCCGGCGCCTGCCGCGCGTAGTGGGCCCGCTGTCCCCAAGCCGGCCGCCGCCTACCGGGTGACGGCCTGCCAGCGCTGGTTCGGCCCGTTCGTCGGCCGGTACAGGCCGATGCGGGCGCCGTCTTCCCGCGACTCGCCTGTGACGTCGAGCAGCTGCCCGTCCGCCGCGTTGACGAACGTCCACGTCCCGTCGCCCGTGGTCGACAGCGTCCACTGCGAAGCCGCATCGACCGTTCCGGCCGGGGCCAGCGTCACCGCTCCGCCCGCTGTGCTGAGCACCTGGCCCGTGCCGGCGTTGGACACCGTGAACCGGTCGCGGTTGCCGTAGCGGCCCGTGCGGTCGGTCAGCGTCCAGCGCTGCGCGGCCGCCGACGCGTCCGTCGTGCGCTGGACCAGCGAGCCGCCCTCCGCCGACAGGGACTTGCCGCTCTGCACGCCGGTGAACGTGACCGGCTTGCCCGAGCCCAGCCCGGTGCCCGCGGCCGTCGACGAGACGCCGTCGACCAGGAAGGTCGTCACCGAACGCGCCGGGACCCGCAGCGTCGGGCGGGCCGACGTCACCCGCACCGGCTTGCCCCGCTTCAACGCACCGGTGACGTCGGTGACGACCGGCGTCACCGAAGCGCCGGGCCGGACGCACCCGAACCCGGTCAGGTCCAACGTGACGTCCTGCTCCGCCGTGCCCGCGTTGACGTGGACCACCGAAGACAGGGCGTCGCCGCGCATCGCGGCCGTCGAGGCGGTGTCGTTCGACGCGATCAGCCGGTCACCCGGCCGGATGTAGTGGGTGAAGTTCCGCATCGTATTGAACTTCGTGTTCGTCCGGATCGGACAGTCCGAAGTGGTGCAATTGAACGGAACCTGGATCTCGCCCCAGTTCATCCCGGCCGCGGACTCGCCGCCGGGCTTCATGTTGTCGTAGTCCTCGATCGGCTGCCAGCTCACCCACGCGCTCGGTTCGAGCAGGCGCAGGTCGTCGGTGATCTGGCCGGCCAGCCCGAGCCCCGGGTCCATGCTGGTGAAGTCCTGCCGGTCGAGCCAGCTGCCGCCGACCTCGCTCATCCACAACGGCTTCGACGCGCCCTTGGCGATGTCACGCGGGATCGGCCGGTTGCCGGTGCCGTAGGTGTGCACGTTCAGCCGCCCGGCCACTGCGCGAGCCGAAGGAGACCAGCCGTTCCAGTCCGCGGCGAAGATGTCCGGGTTGGTTTCGTCGGGCGCGGAAACGACCTTCCCGGGCGCCGCCTCGGCCATCGCCGGGATCAGCTGCGACTGGACCGACGGCCCGATGTGCGCACCCTCCTGCCGGCCGCCGGTCGGGTTCCCGTCGGCGCCGAGGGTCGTCTTCCAGTAGTTCGTGTTGGGCTCGTTCAGCGGGTTCACCGACGAGAACTTGATGCCGTGCGCGCGTTCGAGAGTCCGCACCACCTGCGCCAGGTACGCCGTGAAGTCACCGATCTTGTCGGGGCGAAGCTGTTCGTCGGTCGCGGTGAAGCCGCCTGAGACGTACCCCGACACGGTCTGGAAGTACGGCGGCGAGTTGCTGAACGCCTCCCACTTCGTGACGCGGTTCTTGATGCGGTCCACCCACCAGCGCTGGTTCGGGTCCGCGGCGGCGTCGAACTCCGCCGGATCGCCGGGCGTCCACCAGTCCTTGTCGGCGCGGGTCGTCCCGGCCGGTGCCTTCCACCAGCCCGGCACCGCGCCACCCGGACGCAGGTACGCCGGGACGTCCGGGGCGTTGCCACCGCCGATGTTGAAGCGCGCGATGTTGAGGTTCAGCCCGTCGGCGCCGAAGACGAGGTCGGCCAGCTTGGTCCGCACCGCGTCGGGGTAGCCGCCGGTCGCCTCGGCCATCCACGCCAGGCTCGAGCCCCAGCCTTCGAACGGCTGCTGCCGGTAGGCCGGGTCGGGCTTCACGGTCACTGCCGACCGCAGTTCGGGGGTGCGGGTGGCGGAGCCCCCGCCCCGGGGCGAAGCCCCGCTTGTCACCGCGGTGGCCGCGGCCGCCGGCGCCGCCAGCACCCCGGCCGCGACGAGAGGTACACAAAGGACGGTGAGCAAGCGGTTCATCGTCGAACTGCCCTTCGTTTCCGGTGGGGACTTCCTCAGGCTTCGGTGTGTCCCAGCAGCGGCCGCGGCACGAACCGGGCCGCCGGGTCGAGCATCGTGTCCAGTTCGAGCACGACGAGTTCGTTGGCACCCGCGCGGACGACCGGGCCCGGCACGTACAACGTCCGCTGCGGCCCGCGCCGCCAGTACCGGCCGAGCGGGAACCCGTTGAGCCACGCGAGGCCCTTGCCCCACTCCCCGGTGTCGAGGAACAGGTCCGCGGACGCCTCGGCCTCGAAGAACGCACGCAGCAGCACCGGGCCGGCCACCGGTCCCTCCACAGCGGACTCCGTGACCGGCGCGGGAAGCGCTTCCAGATCGAGCGGCAACACGTCCCAGCCGGCCAGTGGCTCGCCGTGCAGCTTCGCGCCGCCGATGATGCCCTTCGCCTCGCCGATCCGCGGGCCGTAGTCGACGCGGCCCTGGTCCTCGGCCAGCACGAGCAGCTCGCCGTTCGCCCGCGGCAGCGCGACCGCGCGGTCGTGGTGCTCGCGCAGCAGCGTGCCGACCGGGTCGCCGTCGAAGAACACCGTCGCGCGGTCACGGACCTCGCCGAAGGTCAGGACGCCCGGCCGGTCACCTGAGACGGTCGTGCGCAGCAGGGCGAGCCGCGGCATCGGCGTCAGGTCGTCGAACGCGGGCAGGTCCTCGTGGAACTCCCAGGTGCCCCAGCGGTCCGGGGCGTCGAGCAGCCGGACGGGGTCGCGCAGCACCGACTCGAAAGCCGGCGCGGGCCGGGCCGGCGGCGGAACGGAGTCCGGCACCTTGTGGTAGCGCGCGATCACGTCCCGGAAGGCGTGGTACTTCGGCGTCGGCTCACCCGCTTCGTCCAGGGGTGCGTCGTAGTCGTAGGACGTGACCAGCGGCTGGTAGACGCCCTTGTCGTTCGCGCCGCTGGTGAACCCGAAGTTGGTGCCGCCGTGGAACATGTACAGGTTGACCGACGCGCCCGCGGCGAGCAGCGTGTCGAGCTCGGCCGCCGCGTCCGCCGCCGACGTCGTGTGGTGGTGCGCGCCCCAGTGGTCGAACCAGCCGTTCCAGAACTCACTGCACATCAGCGGCCCGGTAGGTTGGTGCGCGCGCAGGATCGCCAGCCGCGCCTCGGCGTTCGAGCCGAAGGACGCGGTGCGGTGCAGCCCTTCCAGGCTGCCCGCTTCGAGCATGTCCGGCTGGTCCACTGTGGTCAGTGGCACGGTGATCCCGCACGCGCGCGTGTGCTCGGCCAGCGCCCGCAGGTAGCGCTTGTCGTCGCCGAACGCGCCGTACTCGTTCTCGATCTGGACGAGCAGCACCGGCCCACCGCGGTCGACCTGGTGCGGCACCACGACTTCGTAGACGCGCGCGAGGTATTCGCGCACCGCGTCCAGGTACTTCGGCTCGTACCGGCGGACCCCGACCGACGGGTCGCGGAACAGCCACGGCGGCAGGCCGCCGTTGTCCCACTCCGCGCAGATGTACGGGCCGGGCCGCACGATCGCGGACATCCCGGCGTCGGCGACGAGCCGCAGGAACCGGTCGAGGTCGAGCCCGCCGGAGAGGTCGAACTCGCCCGGTGAGGGGGCGTGCGCGTTCCACGGGACGTACGTCTCGATGGTGTTCAGGCCCATCCGCCGGGCCTTGTCGATCCGGTCGGCCCACAGGTCCGGGTGCACGCGGAAGTAGTGCAGCGCACCGGAAAGGATCCGGAACGGCCGGCCGTCGAGCAGGAAGTCGGTCTCCCCGATCACGAACTCAGGCATGGCCGCCCGCCTCCGGGCACAGCTGGAGCACGGTCCAGGACAGGGGTGGCAGTGTCACGGTGATGGTCGTCCCCCCGGGGTCGGCCGTCACGGCGGTGCCGGGCAAGGGCACCGGCCGGACCGGTTGTGAGTCGGCGGTGTTGACGGTGTGCCGCGTCTCGCCGTCGGGCGTGGTCAGGGTTTCGGCGGCATAGACGCCGTATCGTGCGCCGCGCAGGCGCAGGCGGACCTCGGTCGGCGACGCCGTGGCCCGGTTGGTGAGGAACACCGCGCCGCGCCCGCACTCCCCGGCCGTCGCGGCGACGTCGACCAGGTCGACCTCGCCGTGCTGCGCGGTGCGCAGGCGCTCGCCCTCGACGTTCAGGCGCAGGCTGACCCCGCTCGCCAGCGCGGCCACCTGCCGGAACGGGTGGAACGTCGCCTGCCGCCAGGCCGGGCCGCCGGGTTCGGTGCGGATCGGCGCGATGACGTTCACCAGCTGCGCCTGGTTGGCCATGGTGACGCGGTCGACGTTGCGCAGCAGGGAGCTCAGCAGCGAGCCGACGACGACCGCGTCGGTGACGGTGTAGTCGTCCTCGATGATCCGCGGGTGCTCCCGCCAGCCGCCCTCGGCGAGCCGCGCCTGGTCGACCTCGTTCCAGCGGCGCAGGTCCCAGACGTTCCACTCGTCGACGCTGATCCCGATCTTCTTGTCCAGGCCCAGCTCGGCGAGCGTCTCGTCGATGATCCCCGCGGTGGTCCGGATGAAGCGGTCCAGCGCGGCGCCGCTGGCGAGGTAGCTGTCGGTGTCGCCGTGCAGCTCCTGGTAGTAGGCGTGCAGCGAGATGTGGTCGACCAGCTCGGCGGTGTGGCGCAGCACCGTGCGTTCCCACTCGCCGAACGTCGGCATGTCGGCGTGGGAGCTGCCGGCCACGACCAGTTCGACACCCGGGTCGATCATCCGCATGAGCCGCGCGGTTTCCGCGGCCAGGCGGCCGTACTCGTCGGCGGTCTTGTGGCCGATCTGCCACGGGCCGTCCATCTCGTTGCCGAGGCACCACAGCTTGAAGCCGAACGGGCGGTCGGCGCCGTTCGCGCGCCGCCGCTCGCTCAGTTCCGTGCCGCCGGCGTGGTTGCAGTACTCCAAGACGTCGGCGGCCTCCTGGATGCCGCGGGTGCCGAGGTTGACCGCGTACATCACCTCGGTGCCCGCGGCTTCGGCCCATTCGGCAAACTCGTGCAGCCCGAAGCGGTTGGACTCGACGCTGTGCCAGGCCGGGTCGAGCCGGGCCGGCCGATCCGTCCCGACACCGTCCTCCCAGCGGTAGGCGGAGACGAAGTTGCCGCCGGGGTACCGGACCACGGTCGGGCCCAGTTCCCGCACCAGCTCCAGCACGTCTCCGCGGAACCCGCGATCGTCCGATGTGGAGTGTCCCGGTTCGAAGATCCCGGTGTACACCGACCGGCCCATGTGCTCGACGAACGAGCCGAACAGGCGACGCGGGACGGGGCCGATGACCGCACCCGCGTCGCCTTCGATGTGGACCGTCATCCGGCGCTGACCGTGAAGCCCTGCTGGTTGCCGTAGTCGACGATCGCCTGTTGCCAGGCCGCCAGCCCGGCGTCGAGCCCGGTGGCGTTCAGGTAGGCCTTGCCCGCGGTGTCGCTGAAGACGCTGTTGGCGTAGGTCTGGTACGGCAGGTAGGTCCAGCCCGGCGCGACGTCCTTCGACGCCTGGGTCAGCACCTGGTTGACCTTCTGGCCGCCGAAGTACGGCACAGCCTGGTCGACGAACGCGGGCGAGGTCAGGTCGGCCGTGGTGGACGGGAAGCCGCCGCTCTTGATGAACGGCTGGACGCCGCCGTCGTGGTTGAGCCAGCGCACGAACGCCGCGGCCAGCGCCGGGTTGGCGCTCTGCTTGAGCACCGACTGCGTGCTGCCGCCGTTTTCCGCCGTGACCGCCTTCTGCCCGTCGTAGGTCGGCATCGGCGCCACCGCCCACTTGCCGCTGCCGCCGGGCACCGACGAGATGAAGTTGCCCGGCATCCAGGCGCCGGTGACCAGGGAGGAGATGGTGCCGTCACCCAGGGCGCGGAACCAGTCGTCGGACCACTCCTTGACCGGGGCGAGCAGCTTGCCCTGGATCAGCTGGTCCCACATGGCGGTCCACTTCTTGGTGCCCGCGTCGGCGAAGTTGACCTTCACGTTCCGGCCGTCGACGCTGACCGGGCGCCCACCGGCCTGCCAGATCATGCTCAGCGCGAACCCGGGGTCACCGGTGTCCGAGGTGATGTACTTGGTGGGATCGGCGGCGTGCAGCTTCTTCGCCGCGGCGATGTACTCCTCCCACGTCTTCGGCACGGCGATGGCGTTCTTGTCGAAGACTTCCTTGTTGTAGAACAGCGCCATCGGGCCGGAGTCCTGCGGCAGGCCGTAGACCCCGTTGGCGTTCTTGACCTGGGCCCACGTCGAGGCGCTGTAGTCCTTTTCGAACGACCCGAAGCCGTATTGATTCAGGTCGACCAGTGAATCCGTCAGCGCGAACTGCGGGAGGGCGTAGTACTCGATCTGCGCGACGTCCGGCGCGCCGGAGCCGGCCTTGATCGCGTTCTGCAGCTTGGTGTACTCGTCCTTGTTCGTCCCGGCGTTGACGTAGTTCACCTTGACGTTCGGGTACGCCTTCTCGAACGCGGCGACCTGGTCCTTGGCCGAGGGCGTCCAGCTCCAGTACGTGATCGAGCCGCCCGCCTTGAGCGCGGCGTCGACGGAGTCCTGGGTGCCGGTGGCGGCCGCGGGCCCGGACGAGCTTCCGGACGAGCAGCCGACCGCGAGGGCGGCGGCGAGTGCCACGGCGGCGAACGCCTTGGCACGACTGCGGATGCGTGACATCGAGTGTCCCTTCACGACGGTGTGACGGCTCATTGCTTGACACTTCCCGCGCTCAGCCCCGATTGCCAGAACCGTTGCATGAACAGGAAAGCGATGACGAGGGGGATGATGGTGAGCAGCGACCCGGTGAGCACCAGGTTGAAGATCGGCTGCGCGCCGGCGCCGTTGGCCTGCGCGCTCCACTGGTTGAGCCCGACGGTCAGCGGGTACCACTTCGGTTCGCTGAGCATGATCAGCGGCAGGAAGTAGTTGTTCCAGGTCTGCACCATCGTGAACAGCGCAACCGTGACGATGCCCGGGGCCAGCTGGCGCAGCGTCACGGTGAAGAAGATCCGGAGCTCGCCCGCCCCGTCGATCCGCGCCGCCTCCATCAGCTCGTCCGGGATGGCGTCGGCGGCGTAGACCCAGATCAGGTAGAGGCCGAACGGGCTGATCAGCGACGGGATGATGACGGACAGCGGCGTGTTCGTCAGCCCGAGCTTGCTGAACATCAGGAACGTCGGCACGGCGAGCGCCGTCGTGGGGACGGCCACCGCGCCGAGGACGATCGCGAACACCGCCCGCCGGCCGGGGAAGCGGTACTTGGCCAGGCCGTAGCCCGCCGCGGTGGCGAGGATCGTCGCGCCGCCCGCGCCGACCACCACGTACAGCAGGGTGTTGCCCAGCCAGCGGAAGAAGATCCCGTTGTTGTAGGTGAACGTCTGGCCGATGTTGTCGAAGAGGGCGAACGGGCCGCCGAAGGACAGGCCCGACGTCGAGAACAGCGCCGGCTGGCTCTTGGAAGCGTTGATCACCAGCCACACCAGCGGAATGAGGGTGTAGACCAGGTAGAGGGCCATGACGGCCGTGAGCGTGCGCGATTTGCGCGGCCGCGTCACCGAGAGCGTGGCCACGTCACATCCCCTTCCGGGAGCCGCGCAGCTGCACGACGTAGGCGATGACCGCGGTGATCACGCCCATCACGATCGCGACCGTGGCGGAGTAGTTGTACTGCTGGCCGGCGAAGGAGAGGTTGTAGGCGTACATGTTGGGCGTGTAGAAGGTCCCGATCACGTTCGGCACCAGGTTGCGCATGATGTTCGGCTCGTTGAACAGCTGGAAGCTGCCGATGATCGAGAAGATCGTGGCGATCACGATGGCACCGCGGATCGCGGGGAGCTTGACCGACCGGATCACCCGGAACGTGCCGGCGCCGTCGATCGCGGCCGCCTCGAACAGCTCGGTGGGAATCACCTTGAGCGCGGAGTAGAAGATCAGCATGTTGTAGCCGACGAACTCCCAGGTGACGACGTTGCCGATCGAGGTGAGCAGCCAGTTCTGCGACAGCGGCTTCACCGCGTCGGTGCCGAGCAGGTGGTTGAGGTCGGCGGCCAGTCCGAAGTGGTCGCCGTAGATGAAGCCCCACATCAGCGTGGCGACCACGGCGGGCACCGCGTACGGCAGGAAGATCACGATCCGGAAGAGCCCGGCGGCGTGCAGCCGGGCGCTGTCGATCGCCAGGGCCGCGACCAGCGCGAGCAGCAGCATGATCGGCACCTGCACGGCGAGGAACACCAGGACCCGCTGGAAGGACTCCCAGAACTTCGGGTCGCCGAGCACCTGCGCGTAGTTGTCGGCGCCGACGAACACCGTGCCGCCGAAGAAGGCCTGGTCGCGGTAGAGGCTGAGCACGAAGGCGTAGACGACCGGCGCGATGAACGTCAGCGCGAACACCAGCATGAAGGGAGCGACGAAGAGCCAGCCTCGCCAGTGCCGGCGCGGTCGGCGGACCGGCGGCGCCGGACGGGCCGGCGCCGGGACGGGCGGAGCCGCAGTGGACGTCATCGTCTTCTCCGCATGTTTACGTCAACATGAACGGCTCGGAGAGTAACGTGTTGACGTAAACATGTCCAGGACACCGAGGAGTCACCCGTGACGGCAGCATCCCCGCGCCGTGGACCGTCGATGGCGGACGTCGCGCGCGAGGCGGGCGTGTCCGGCCAGACGGTGTCCCGCGTCGCGAACGGCAAGACCAATGTGGACGACGCGACCCGCGAGCGCGTCCTCGCCGCGATGCGCCGGATCGGCTACCGCCCCAACAGCGCGGCGCGCGCGTTGCGCAACGGCAAGTTCCGCAGCATCGGCGTGATCATTTCGGCACTGCCGACGTTCGGGAACAGCCGCACGCTGGACGCGATCGCGGCGGCGGTCGTCCCGGAGGGGTTCTCGATCATCCTGATGCCGGTGACGCGCCCGACGCAGGGCGAAGTGACGGGGGCGTTCAGCAAGCTGAACGAGCAGGCGGTGGACGGCGTGATCATCCTGATCGAGCAGCACCAGCTCGACCAGAGCGAGATCGAGCTGCCGCACGGGCTCCCGGTGGTGGTGATCGATTCCAGCGCGCGCTACGACTACCCGGTGGTCGACACGGACCAGGCCGACGGCGCGGCGACGGCGACCCGGCACCTGCTGGAGCTGGGGCACGCGACGGTGTGGCACATCGCGGGGCCCCCGCAGTCGTATTCGGCCGAGCGCCGCCGCAAGTCGTGGCGAGCGACCTTGGAGCTGGCGGGCGCGTTCGTCCCCCCGGCGCTGGTCGGCGACTGGTCCCCGGCATCGGGGTATGAAACGGGGTTGAAGCTGGCGGCCGACCCGGCGGTGACGGCGGTGTTCGTGGCGAACGACCAGATGGCGCTGGGGCTGTTGCGGGCATTGCACGAGACGGGGCGTCGCGTGCCGGAGGAGGTGAGCGTGGTCGGATTCGACGACATGGAGGAGTCGGCGTGCTTCTGGCCCCCGCTGACGACGATCCGCCAGTCGTTCGAGGCGGTCGGCCACCACGCGGTTTCGGCGTTGCTGGCGGAGATCGAGACGGGAGCGGAGGCCGGGGAGCCGGTGACGGTGCCGACGGAGCTGGTGCTCCGTTCGAGCACAGCACCCCCACCGGCTTGACCTGGGTCGGCGCGGCTGGACGACGAAACTGTCGGTGCCCGCAGGTAGCCTGGAAGACGGGGGGCGCCGCCCCACTCCAAAGGCTTCCTACGCCGGCGGGCCGTGGGATGAGCCGACCCTCCAGGCACGCGAACCGACTCCCCAGGCACGCCGGCCGGCCCTCCTGAGACGCGAGCCGGCTTACCCCGTTTCAGCCTGGATAAGCCGGGGCATTCCTGGCCACCAAGCCGGATCCCCCGGTACCGCGAATGTCGCAGTGGTGTGGACCATTCGGCCCCGCCGCAGCAGAAACGAGGCGTCATGCTCGCCATCCTCGCCGCCGTGCTCTTCGGGCTCGCCCTGCTCATGGAGCTGGCCGGGTTCGGGCTGGGCCCGATCATCACCACCAGCACCCTCACCACGGCTGGCCTGCTGTGCGTCGCGCTGCACCTGGCCGGTGTCGCCACCGACCGGTCGCGGTTCAGCCGCAGCCGTCGGCGTCGCTAGCTCGCCGCGGACTCCTGCGCGCGCCGCAGCACCTGGGTGAACACCTCGGGCGACTGAGCGCCGGCGACGCCGAAGCGCTGGTCGATCACGAAGAACGGCACCCCGGTCGCGCCGAGCGCCCGCGCCTGCTCGCCGTCCGCCTCGACTTCGGCTTCGTAGGCGTCCGACTCGAGCACCGCGCGGGCCTCGGTGGCGTCGAGCCCGGCTTCGGCCGCCAGGTCCACCAACGAGTCGCGGTCGAACAGTGACCGCCGCTCGGTGAAGTGCGCGCGGTAGAACCGGTCGACGACGGCGTCGGCCAGCCCACGCTCGCCTGCCAGGTGCACCAGGCGGTGGCCGTCGACGGTGTTTCCCATGTGGACGCCGTCGAGGTGGTACTCGAGACCGTCGGCGGCCGCGCGCGCTTCCATCTGCGCTTCCATCGCGTCGGCTTCTTCGAGCGTCCGGCCGTACTTTTCGGACAGCACCTCACGCGTCGGCCGGGACGTCCCGCGCGGGAACGACGGGTCGAGCTGGAACGAGTGGTGCACGACCTCGACGTCGGCGCCGAGCTCGGCGACCGCCTGCTCGAAGCGGCGCTTGCCGAGATAGCACCAGGGACAGACGAGATCGGACCAGATGTCTACACGCACCCCACCACGCTAACCGCGCGGTGGCACGCACTTCAAAGTAACCGTCGGCGACCTGCGGATAGGGTGGGCCGGTGACCGTCTCGACCGACGACATCGTCCGCCACGCGGCGCGGCTGCTGTTCGCCGGCACCCGCCTCGACCTCGGCCGGATGGCGGCGGAGCTCGGGATTTCGCGCACGACGTTCTTCCGCCGCGTCGGCAACCGCGACGACCTGATGGGCGCGGGGCTGCGACTGCTGTCCGATCGGACGTGGCAGCGAGCGCTGGAGCAGTGGCGCTCGGCGCACGGCGAAGCGGTCCGCACTCCCGAGGGCCGGCTGCGGTGCCTGTGGGTGATGGAGGAGTACCGGCGCGAGGTCGCGGGCAACGAGGGGATGCGCAAGCTGTTCGAGGCGGAGTCGACGGTGGCCCTCAGGGTGCTGACCGACCCGCGCGGCGAGGTGCAGCCGGCCCTCGTCGACGCGCACGTGGACCTCTTTCGCGCGGACGCTTCGGCGGCGGAGTTGACGCCGCTGGTGGGGTTGCCGGACTTGGCGTTCGCGGTGGTGCGGCTGGGCGAGTCGTTCCTGTATTCGGACGTGCTGGCGGCGCGGACGGTGGACCTGAAGGTCGCGACGACGTTGCTGGACACGTTGGTGACCGGGGCTTTGGGGCCCACCGCGGCCCTCTGACGCGGCACCGGCCGGCCCGCCGAGGTTGGTCTCGTCGCTGAGCAAGCGCACAGTCGGTCAACCACTCACCCGTTCGGCCGTTGTGGAACATTTGACCGAAGTGTTTCATTGCACCCGGGGAAAGCGGTTACCCCGCACCCCGCACGCGGCACTTCCTTCGTTGCCGTGCAACGGTTCCATCGATCCGCCCGCCTGTGTCCGGGCGCGCTTTCGCCTGCCCGGGGAAAGAGAGCGATCCATGTCCGTACTCACCAGCCCGCCGACGTCGTCTGGCTCGGGTGAGAAAATATCCCGCCACCGGGGGTGGCGCGCCAAAGCTGCCGGGGTCGTCCTGGCCGCGCTCGCGCTGACCACCGGTGTCGCCGCTCCGGCGCCCGCCGCCGCGAACCCCTACGAACGCGGCCCCGACCCGACCACCTCCAGCATCGAAGCCAGCCGCGGCAGCTTCGCGACCAGCACCGTCACCGTGTCTCGGCTGACCGTCTCCGGCTTCGGCGGCGGCACCATCTACTACCCGACGAGCACGACCGCGGGCACGTTCGGGGCCATCTCGATCGCGCCCGGCTTCACCGCGCTCCAGTCGAGCATCGCCTGGCTGGGCCCGCGGCTCGCGTCGCAGGGCTTCGTGGTCTTCACGATCGACACCCTGACCACCAGCGACCAGCCCGACAGCCGGGGCCGGCAACTGCTGGCCTCGCTCGACTACCTGACCCAGCAGAGCTCGGTGCGCTCACGCATCGACAGCAGCCGGCTCGGCGTGGTCGGGCACTCGATGGGCGGAGGCGGCACGCTCGAAGCGGCGCGCTCCCGGCCGTCGCTGCAGGCCGCGATCCCGTTGACCGGCTGGAACCTGACCAAGAGCTGGTCGACGGTCCGCGTGCCGACGCTCGTCGTGGGGGCGGAGGCGGACACCGTCGCCCCGGTGGCCTCGCACTCGATTCCCTTCTACACCAGCCTTCCGTCCTCCCTGGACAAGGCGTACCTCGAACTGCGCGGCGCCAGCCACTTCGCTCCCAACTCGTCGAACACGACGATCGCGAAGTACACCCTCTCCTGGCTCAAGCGGTTCATCGACAACGACACCCGCTACGAACAGTTCCTCTGCCCGATCCCGGGCACCAGTCTGTCCATTTCGGACTATCGGGGCAACTGCCCGCACAACGGCTGACGACACCGGGAGGCGCCGGCACGCCCGGCGTCTCCCGGCTTCGGTGTCGCGGATGAGTCATTCGCGACTGTCACAGCGTCACCACCACCTTTCCCTTGGCGTGCCCCGCTTCCTGGTACGTGATCGCGGTGCGCAGGTCGTCGAACGGGTAGCTCCGGTCGATCACCGGCGTGAGCGCGCCGCGCTCTGTCAGTGCGGCCAGCTCGCCCAGCGCCGCCTTCTTGTCCTGGCAGCCCACCGCGTCCGCCAGCACCGCCCGTCTCCGGACGAACGGGCCGGTGGCCAGCGCTCCGAACGCGTGCCCGGCCGGCTGCAGCCAGCGCCCGGCCGGGCCGCCGACGGCCACGAACTTGCCGCCGCGATCCACCACCCGGCGGCACGACAGGAGCGACTTGCTGCCCGCGATGTCCAGCACGAAGTCGTAGCGCCGCCCGCTGCGGGTGAAGTCCGCCGAGCGGTAGTCGACGACGTGCTCCGCGCCGAGGGAGCGGGCCAGCTCGACGTTCGCCGCGCTGCAGACAGCGTCGACCCGGGCCCCGAAAGCTCGCGCCAGCTGGACCGCGAAGGTGCCGACGCCGCCGGACGCGCCGTTGACCAGCACTCGCTGCCCGGCTTCCACGCCTCGCAACGCGACCAGCGCAGTGACGGCCGCCATCGGCATCGCCGCCGCCTGGGCGTGGGTGAGGTTCACCGGCATGGGCGCCAGCAGTTCCTCGCGCACGCAGACGTACTCGGCGTACGCGCCCCTCGGCAGCAGCGCGTAGACGTCGTCGCCGGGCCGGAAGTTCGCCCCCGCCGTCTCGACCCGGCCTGCCAGGTCACAGCCGAGGATGCCGGCGGGTGGGCGGCGCAGGCCGAAGCCGCCTTGCATCAGCCGCGCGACGTACGGCTCGCCTCTCATGAAGTGCCAGTCGTACGGGTTGACCGAAGTCGCCCGCACCCGGACCAGCACCTCGCCTTCGGCGGGCACCGGATCGGGGACGTCCTCGAACGTCAGGCTGTCCGATGCGCCGTACACGTACTGGACCAGGGCTTTCATGTCGCCTCCCGCGATTCTTACGCCGTAAGTCGTACTTCGTAAGGTACGCCGTACAACGTAAGAACGTCAATGGCGCCTTACCTTGTACGATCTTGTGGGTGACGACCGACGCGCGGATCCCCCTCAGCCGCGAGCGCGTGCTGCGTGCGGCCGTCGAGCTCGCCGACGAACACGGGCTGCGCGCGCTGACGATGCGCCGCCTCGCGGAGGAGCTCGGCGCCGAGGCGATGTCGCTCTACTACCACGTCGCCAAGAAGGAGGACGTGCTCGACGGCATCGTCGACGTCGTGGCCGCGGAGATCAACGACGCCGTCGCCCGCGTCGAGCCGTCGCCGGAGTGGAAGCCCGCGGTGCGGCAGCGGATCCTGACCGCGCGCGAGGTGTTCCTCCGGCACCGCTGGGCGCCGGAGCTGTTCGAGACGAGGTCGTCGACGAGCACCGCGGTCCTGCGCTACTACGACGCGCTGGTCGGCCAGATGCGCGGCGGCGGGTTCTCCTACGACCTGGTCCACCACGCGCTGCACGCGCTCGGCAGCCGCGCGCTCGGGTTCAGCCAGGAGCTGTTCGACCCGTCGGCCGGCCAGTCGGCCGACGTGCCGGTGGACCTGGCTTGGCAGCTGCCGAACCTGGTCGGGATGCTCGGCGAGATCGCCCACGACGACCCGGACTCGACCCTGGGCTGGTGCGACGACCAGGCCGAGTTCGAATTCGGCCTGGACGTCATCCTCGACGGCTTGGACCGCCTGCGCGAGCAGGCTTGACTCAGCCGGTCACCAGTGGCGGCCGCACGGCCATCCGATCCAGGAGTTGGTGTTTGGCGTCGTGGTAGTTCCGGTGGAACGCCGTCTCCTTCCACCCGTCCTCGTCGACGACGATCCGGGCAACCGCTACGAATTCCTCAGCCGGCAAGCTGGGGAACGCGGAAAGATCAGCGTCCGCACCATTGAGGATGCGTTGCCGGACTCGTTCCTCGTCGAGTGCGTATGACGTGATGCGCGAGTAGTTGTGCCGATATTCGTCCAATACACCGTTCAGGTAGTCCAGCATGCGCTGCACGCATTTCTCGACGTCGGTCCCGAGGACGAACCGTTCGCGCTGGACCCGGTGGAGATGCGCCCGAGCATCCGAGAACGCCTCGATCTGCTCTCCGAAGGTCTTACCCGTCGTGCGGGCGCGCAGGTAGAACCGCGCGACCTGAACTCGTTCGTATCCCGCCTTCAGCTCACGCAAGGCTCCCGCCAGTGCCGACGCGCGCTCCTCTTCTCGCGCCGTCCGCTCGGACGCTTCCTTTTCCGCTCGCGCCCGCTCCTCGGCCCGGCGGCCGACCAGGACGGACAGGACGCCGGTGATCAGCACGGCGACGGTCAGATTCATCCCCACCTTGGCCACTTCGAGAGGAATATCCGTCTCAGGTCGCGCATGCGCCAGAAATATTCCGACGAGAACCAGGAGCACGACGACCAGGGAAATCAAGCCGATGATGAACTTCCGCATTCGGCCATTGTGCGCGGATCGACCGCCTTGGCCGTATCCATCGGATATCGACTGTGCGGCGAAGTGAGCCCGTTGACGGCCTCACGTCCGCCGGCCTCGGCGCGCGGCTCGGCGATCGCCCCGACGCGGTCGCCCAGCAGGTGGAACTCCCACGGCCACCTGCGCCGCCGGAGGCAGAATCGGCGGTGTGTCGCGACCACTGCGGAAGCTCGGCTTCCTGACCATCGGCCTGTTCGACCCCGCCGACCCGCGGCGGGGGCACGAGTCGACCCTCGGGATCATCGAGCTCGGTGAACAGCTCGGGTTCGACAGCGCCTGGGTGCGGCACCGGCACCTGCAGCACGGCATCTCCTCGCCCGTCGCCGTGCTCGCCGCCGCCTCCCAGCGGACCAGCCGGATCGAGCTCGGGACCGCCGTCATCCCGCTCGGCTGGGAGAACCCGCTGCGGCTCGCCGAGGACCTGGCCACCGTCGATCTGCTCTCCGGCGGCCGGCTCAACCCGGGGCTCAGCGTCGGGCCGCCGATGCGCTACGACGAGGTCAAGCGCGCCCTCTACCCGGACACCGCCGACGCCGAGGACTTCTCCTACGAGCGCGTGCGACGGCTCTTGGACTTCGTGCGTGGCAAGCCGGCGACCGGCTTCAGCGGCACCGAGGGCTTCGAGGTCTTCTCCGACCGGGTCCAGCCGCAGGCGCCCGGGCTCGGCGACCGCCTCTGGTACGGCGGTGCCAGCCTGCGCTCGGCCGAGTGGGCCGGCAAGCACGCGATGAACTTCCTGACCAGCAGCGTGGTCAAGGCCGAAGGCGAAAGCGCCGACTTCGCCGAGATCCAGCTGTCGCACATCCGGGCCTTCCGCGAGCACCACCCGGCCGGCGAAGCGGCCCGCGTCTCGCAGGGACTGGTCGTCGTCCCGACCGACAGCGCGACGCCGGAGCAGCGCGCGAAATACCAGGCGTACGCCGAGAAGCGGCTTCCCCGCACCGCGGAACCGCAAGGCCCGGCGCGGATGCTGTTCTCGCGCGACTTCGTCGGCAGCTCGGCCGAGATCGCCGACCGGCTGCACGCACACGCGGCGTTCCGCGAGGTCGACGAGGTGGCTTTCGCCCTGCCGTTCACCTTCGAACACGAAGACTACGTGCAGATCCTCACCGACATCGCGGAACGCCTCGCCCCGGCACTGGGCCGGAAGCCCTGACTTACTTGTTGGTGCCCGGCGTCAGGACCTTGTCGATCACGAAGACCGTGGCGTTCTTGGTGGGGATGTTGCCGCACAGGATCTTCGCGCCGTTGACGGTCATGTTCTCGCCCGAGCCCTCGATCTTCAGCGGGCCGCCGGCGGTGTTCAGCGACTCCAGCGTGCCGGCCGACTCGAGGCCCTTGGCGTCGTAACGCTTGCCGACGACGTGGTACTGCAGGATCGGCGCCAGCTCGGCCGGCTTGCCCGCAAGCTCGGCGAACTTCGCGTCGCCCAGCGCGGCGAACGCCGGGTCGGCCGGCGCGAACACCGTGATGGCCTGCTGGCTGTTGAGGGTGTCGACCAGGTTGGTGGCCTTGACCGCGGCGACCAGCTTGGTCAGCAGCGGGTTCGTCGACGCGGCCGACGCGACCGGCTGCGGGCCCATCGAGTCGAGCGAGCCGGGCGCCGAACCCTGCGGCAGCTGCGAACAGGCCGGGCCGAAGACGTCGGCGTTGGTGGTCACGCCGTTGGACGCGGCGGAGTCGGTCGACGGCGCGGCCATCGACGACGAAGGAGCCGGGGCCGGGGCACTGCTGGAGCTCCCGGAGGAAGCGGTGTCGCTGCCGCTGCACGCGGTCAGCGAAAGCGCGGCCACGGCGGCGAAACCGATTCCGGCGACACGAAGCTTGGTCACGAAAATCACTCCAATAAAGCGGCTGTGAACTTCTTCTTACGGGTCATTCGAGGCTGTACTCGAATCGGATTGCCATCCGATCGGGTGATGCGGGTCACTGGGCGGTGAAATTGATGCTGTGCCACCCGGTGGCGCCGTCGGGAACGGTTCCGGCGCGCATGTCCGTCTGTGTGTAACCGCTCTTGTCGGTGGCCCGGCAGACGACCTGGTGGCCGCCGGGCTTGGCGTCGAACTCGATCCACCACATTCGCCAGGTTTCGAGATTTACTTGCTGCGACAGCATGGCTTCGCGCCATGGGCCGTCGTCGATCCGCACTTCGACCCGGTCGACTCCGGTGTGCTGGGCCCACGCGATCCCGGCGACGCGCACCTTTCCGCCGGGCACGGTTTCGAACCCCTTCGGCGTGTCGATCCGCGATTCCGTCTTGATCGGCGCTTCCCGGCTCCAGCCGCGTTTCAGCCAATACGCCTGCCGCGCCTGCCAGGTCGTCACTTCGAGATCGGTCACCCATTTCGTGGCCGACACGTAACCGTACAACCCGGGTATCACCAGGCGCGCCGGAAAACCGTGTTCGATCGGCAGCGGTTCGCCGTTCATCCCGATCGCGAGCATGGCGCCGCGCCCGCGGTCCATCGCCGCGGCGACCGGGCTGCCGGAGGTCCAGCCGTCCACACTGGACGAGTAGAGCTGCTCGGCGCCGGGGCGCACGCCGGCCTCCTCGAGCAGGTCCGCGAGGTCGACGCCGATGAAGTTCGCCGTCGACACGTAGGTGCCGCCGACCTCGTTGGAGACGCACGTCATCGTGATCGTGCGTTCCACGAGCGGCCGGTTGCGGATGTCCCCGTAGCCGTAGCGGACTTCGCGGTCGACCATGCCGTGCAGCCGCAGGCTCCAGTCCTCGGTCCGCACCTGCGGGACGGACAACGCGGTGTCCACGCGGTAGAAGTCCGCGTTGCGGGTGAGGAACGTCGGGGTGCCCAGCTTCGCGAAGTCGGCGTCCGCCGGGATCATCGGGGCGGTCCGCGCCGGGACCAGCCGCCCGACCGCCTCGCGCGACGAGGCCGCGTCACGGCTCCCGGCGAGCAGTTGCCCGCCGAGCCCGGCGACCCCGGCTCCGACGACCACGCCGGCCCCGGCCAGCAGCACCGTCCGGCGTGACGAGCCCTCGGCGGACGCCGGCGCGGCGTCGCGCCGTGCCAGGCGGTGCAGCAGGGCGAACACCGCGACCCCCGCGACCAGGCTCGCCAGCGGGGCGAGCAGCGCGAGCGTGTCGAGGTCGGGCCGTTCGTACACCGCGACGAGCCCGACCAGGCCGAACCCGGTGACCAGCACGAGCCCCGGCCACGGCGTGCGGCGCGAAAGGAGACCCGCCACCGCCGCCACGACCACCATGACCACGGCCATCCCCGCGAGCAGCACGAGCTTGTCGTACGTGCCGAAGGTGCGGACCGCGAAGTCCTTGAGCTCCACCGGGGTCAGGTCGATGGCGCCGTTGCCGACCGCGAGGTACGGCGAAGCGTTGATGCCGACGAGGCCGGCGACGAGGTGTCCCGCCGCCAGCGCCGCCGCGAGCGCCAGGACGCCCAGGAGGGCGGCCACCCGGCGGCTCAGCCGGGGCTCGGGCGCCTCACCGGACGCCGGGGTGGCCTGTTCGGCCGTTGACGTGCTCATGGTTCTCCAGTCGTGGCGCTAGGTCAGCGAGATCCGGGTGACCGCCGGGGTCGTCGGGCCGGCCGAGCCGCCCGCGGGTTCGACGGTGATCCCGATCCGGTCGGTGCCCGGCGGGATGTCGGACATCAGCATCCGCGGCTGCAGGACCCCGGCCGAGCGCGCTTCGCCGGCGCGAATCATCCACACCTGGTAGACGTGCCCGGCGTCGAGTGCGGGCAGCCCGGAGGCGAGCAGGACGGCCTGGTTCCGGCTGCGCGAGACGACGAGCGTCGCGCTGCCCTCGCCGGCGCCCTGGATCGCGGTGGCGTCCGGCGCGGACAGGACCGAGTCGACCGGAGCCGGCGGCGCGGACGTCGTGACGACGCCGACCCCGACCGCGACGACGGCGGCCGCGGCGGCCCCGAACAGCGCGACGCGCAGCCCGAAAGCCTTGGTACGCCGCGGCTTCCGGAACGCGGCGACCCGCGGCGGCAGCTGGCGGGTGCGCGTCACGTCGGCGAGCACCAGCGCCTTCAGTGCCGGCGGCGGCCCCACGGTCTCGGCCACGCCGAGCCAGGTGCCGGTCGCCCGCAGCTCGGCCACCTCCTGGCGGCACGCCGCGCACTCCCCGAGGTGCCGTTCGAACCCGGCACGCTCCACATCGGACACGGCATCCAGCGCGTAGGCCCCGGTCAGCGTGTGCAGCTCGGCGGTCATCGATCCACCCCCAGGCAGTCACGCAACCGGATCAGACCGTCCCGGATGCGGGTTTTCACGGTCCCGGGCGCCACTTTCAGCACCTCGGCGACCTCGGGATAGGTGTAGCCGTTGTAGTAGGCCAGCACGATCGACTCGCGCTGGAGATCGGTGAGCTGGGCGAGGCACTGCCGCACCCGCTGCTGGTCGAGAGTGGCCAAAGTGGACTCGGTGACCTCGTCGAACGGCCGCCGCACGTCCATCCGGCCCGCCCGCTCCTCGCGGTCGAGCACGGCTTGGTGCGAGCGCACGCGGTCCACGGCCCGGCGGTGGGCGATCGTCAGCACCCACGACAGCGCGCTGCCGCGCTCCGGGACGTATCTCGTGGCCTTGCGCCACACCTCCACCAGGACCTCCTGCGCCACTTCCTCGGCCTGGGCGTGGTTGCGCAGCACGCGCGTCACCAGCCCGAGCACCGGCCCGGCGATGTGGTCGTACAGCGCCGCGAACGCGGATTCGTCCCCCGCCGCGACGCGCCGGAGCAGTTCCTCGGCGCTCGCCACGGGCACCGGCTCCTCGTCCGGATGCAGCCGCAGCCGCCCTCGCTCACCCATGCCCGGCACCCTCCACCTCACCCTGCTTGTGGGAGGCGTTCGCGGCTGGGGGACGTCGTGGACTGGTGTGGAGTGGTGGTTCCCACCCGGACGGTGCAACTCCGGCGGTGGGACCCATCCGGGGGCTGAGCGGCTTCGAAAGCCTGGCGTCGGGTTCTGGGTGGCGGGTCTGGGTGGCCGGTCTGGGTGGCGGGGCGGATCCGCGACGCTGACCTCGAGTCGGAGTGGAGCCCAGCGGGTGCTCAGGGGCTCCGGATGCGCAGCGGCTCAAATGTCGGAGTGGCTTCAGCTGCGCATCGACTCCAAAGGTGGAGTCACTTCAGACATGCAGTGGCTCCATCTGCCCACCGGCCGCGACGGCGCATCCAGGCCGAAAGGTGAGCAGCCTCGAAAGTGGAGTCACTTCAGTAATGCAGTGGGTCCAGACGCACAGCGGCCGCGACAGTACATCCAGACCGAAAGATGAGTGACCTCGAAGGTGGAGTCACTTAAGTCATGTAGTGGATCCAGTCCACGGTGGCCACAGCTCGGCGAGGATGCTCACGCAGCGGCGCTCCAGTTCGACCGTCTCGCGGCGGCGCATCTACGCCAAAGGTGAGCGGCTCCGAACGTGGAGTCACTTCAGTAATGCAGTGGGTCCAGACGCGTACCGGCCGCGATGGTGCAGCCACGCCAAAACTGTAGCGGCCACACTTCTATGGCGATAACACTTAGACCTGGTCTCAAAACTTAAGGGTATGTCACCGCGTAACCTGCCGGTCCTGGTCGTCGATCGTGGGCAGTCGTGGCGAAGACGACGCAGCAGCGGCGGGTCGAAGACCGGCTCTGGGAGCTGATCGAACCCCTGATCCCGTCCCGACCAGCGCCGCGCGGTCCGGGTGGGCGGCCCCGGATCGATGACCGTGCCGCGCTAGAGGGGATCTTGTTCGTGCTCGACACCGGCTGCCGCTGGCGAGACCTACCCGAGGAGCTCGGATGCGGTTCCGGGCACACCGCGTGGCGGCGGTTACGTGAGTGGCAGGACGCCGGCGTGTGGGACCGGCTGCACCAGCTCGTGCTCGACGAGCTGTCCAACATCGACGAGCTCGACTGGACCAGAGGCTGCATCGACGCGGTGTCGGTGCGGTCGAAAAGGGGGGCGAGCTGACCGGCCGCAGCCCCACTGACCGGGGTAAAGCCGGCTCCAGGTACCACGTTCTGTGCGACGCGAACGGGCTACCGCTGCACATCGTGTTGTCGGCGGCAAACACCCACGACAGCATGCTGTTCGAGCCGCTGCTGGACACGAACCCGACCGTGCGCGGCCACCACGGCCGGGCGGGCCGGCCACGATGCCGACCGGACAAGCTGCACGCCGACAAGGGCTACGACTACCGCCGCTGCCGCCGCTACCTGACCCGCCGCGGTATCAAGGTCCGTATCGCCCGGCGCGGGATTGAGGGCAAGTCCCGCCTCGGCCGGGTCCGCTGGGTCGTCGAACGCACCATCTCCTGGCTGCTGCGGTTCAAACGCCTCGGGCTGCGCTACGACCGGACCGAACGCACCACGCTGGCGCTACTCACGCTGGCCTGCACCGTGATCAACGTCCGCCGGCTCATAAAGATCGAGCTCTGCGACCAGGTCTAACGCATCCATTCACTCGTTTGGGATACATCAATAGCTCTGTGTCGTTGGGTGGGGTGACTGGTGAGCTTCTGAGCGCGGAGCAGGTCCTCGGGTCGGCACGGGGCCCCCGTCACCACGAGGGAGATCGATCTCCTGGAGGAGGCTGCAGCCGCGTTGCCGACGGCACCATCGACGGGATGAACGAGCACTCTCGTCGGGAAGTGATCAGCCATCGGTGGGGCCGCCTCGTCAGAGGCGTTCGATGCGGTCGGCCTGCGGGCCCCGGTCGCTCTGACGCACCATGTACCGGACCCGGTCACCCTTCTGCAGCGGTTCCGACCCCATGATCACGGACGCGTGGGCGAAGAGATCGTCGCCGCCTGCGTCCGGGGTGATGAAGCCGAAGCCGCGGTCGTCGTCGTAGCGCGCGACGACGCCCTCGCCGCCTCGTACGGGCACGTCCCGCGCCGTCGGCCCTGCGGCCGCGGCAGGTGCCGGCCGCTGCGGCGCCGTCTGGGGCTCGGCGCCCCGGACCAGGTGCACGTCGCGGGCCTGCGGGCCCTTGTCTCCACTGGCCACCTCGTAGGCGACGCGGTCGCCCTCCGCGAGCCACGTCAGCCCCTCGGCCAGGGCCCGGGCGTGAACGAAGACGTCCCCGGCGCCGGAGTCGGGGTTGATGAAGCCGAAGCCCTTGTCCTCGTCGTACCAGGCCACCGTGCCGTCGGCACCGTCCGCGATACCAGCCGCAGCGGGTGAGCCGGCCCCTGCTCCCAGCGGGATCACGTGCCCGGCCTGCGGGCCGCGCTCGCCTTCGACGATCAGGAAGGCCACCCGCTGCCCCTCGGTGACCACGCCGCCGGTCACGATGGCGGAGCTGTGCACGAAGACGTCGGCGCCGCCGCCGTCCGGCGACGCGAAGCCGTACCCCTTGCCCGGCTCGTACCAGTTGACGGTGCCGAGCAGGCCCACGGCGCTGCCGGTGGCCGCATCGGCGGTGACGCGAACGCGCAGCGCCTCGGGCCCGCGGTCGTTCTCGCCGACCTCGAACACGACGGCCTGACCCTCGCGGAGCACTTTCGCGCCGCCGTCCCCGACGATCTCGGAGGCGTGCACGAACACGTCCGGCGAGCCGTCCTCGGGCGCGAGGAAGCCGAAACCCCGTTCGGCGTCGAACCAACGGACGGTCCCTTGCGGCATCAAAGGCTCCAGGTCGAGAGGGCGGGCATTGGCCCCCAGTCTCTCTGACAGACCTCCGGTCCGTCGGGCCGGGCCCCACAGGCGGGCGGTGCGGAGCCAGGGACGGGCCGTTGGTTCACCTAGCGACGTTCACCCTGAGTGAGAACGTTGCCCGTTTGGCCACGCCGATGGTGACGTCGGACACTTCTTGATCACCCCAGAGTGTGAATGTTTTTCGGAACGCTGGGCGTTGACCTGACTATGGGTTATCCCTGGAACCAGACGAAGTTAACCGACGAGTAGCAAAGGCGGTCCCCATGGCCGACCCGCACAGCGTGACCAGTGCCAGCTTCGACTTCGCCCTGCGGACCTTCGGGGCGGCGCCGCGGCCGGTGCCGGCCGAACTGGAGTACGACACCCGGGACCCCTATGCGGTCGCCGTCGTGCTGCACGCCGGGCCCGCCGCCGTCCGGTGGCTCTTCGGGCGTGACCTGCTCGCCGACGGCCTGCTCGCCCGCTGCGGCGACGGTGACGTGCGCGTCGGGCCCGCCGGTGATCCCGCCCTCGTCGTCGTGGAGCTCAACTCCCCCGACGGCGCCGCCGTGCTCGAGGCGCCCGCGAAGGAGATCGCCGCCTTCCTCGACCGGACCTACGACGTCATCCCGGCCGGGACCGAGACCGGGTGGTTCGACTTCGACGAGGAACTCGCGAAGCTCTCGTACCAAGACTGAGGCAGCGGGGCGAGCCTCACTGAGTACCGTCCCGCGAGTGAGCTTCTTCCTGACGAAAGTGCTCGCCGCGCTCGACGACGGCGGTGATCGGCCCCTGTTCCACTCCGGCGGCGTCACGACCTACCACCAGGCCCGCGACCGCCTGCGCCGGCTGCACGCCGGCCTCCCCGCGACCGGGACCGCGACCGTCGCCGTCGACCTGCGCAACCGGCCCGAGACGCTGCTCGTGCAGCTCGCCGCCCTCCTGCGGGGCTCGACCGTCCTCATGGTCCCGGCCTCGGCGCCGACCCAGGACCGGCTCGCCGCGGCGCGGGGAGCCACCGTCGTCACCGACCGGCCACAGGACTGGCCGGGCGACGTCCGCACCCTCGACGACCTCGACGGCGAGCCCGAACCGCTGGACCCGCCCGAGACCGTCAACCTCCTCTTCCCCACCGGCGGCACCACCGGCACCCCGAAGCTCATCCGCCACAGCGGCATCTACGACGGCATGGCCTACATCTTCACGCCGAACCCGGACGGCCCCGGCCGCACCCTGCTCGTCGCGCCGATGACGCACATGACCGGCAACGCCACCGTGCTCGGCGCGTTCCTGCGCCGCGACACCGTGGTGCTCCAGGACGGTTTCGACGCGGGAGCGGTCCTCCAAGCCATCGAAGAACACCGCATCGACACGCTCTCCCTGACGCCGCCACGCCTGGCCGCCGTGCTCGACCACCCGGCGCGAAAGAACACGGACCTCAGCAGCGTCCGGTCCCTCTCCCTAGGCGCCGCACCACTGCCGCCGCACCGGTTCGCCCAGGCCCTCGACGTCTTCGGCCCCGTCGTCGGCCAGGGTTACGGCCTCACCGAGGCCCCGATGATCGCGAGCATCTCGGCCGCCGAGCTGATCGACCACCCCGAGCGGCTCGGCTCGGTCGGCCGGATCGTGCCCGGCATGGAGGCCCGGATCACCGCGGACGGCGAGGTCGAGGTCCGCGGACTGTCCATGATGGACGGTTACCTCGGCGGCCCGGAGATCGGCGCGGGGTGGCTGCGCACCGGCGACCTCGGCCGCTTCGACGACGAGGGCTACCTCTACCTCCTCGACCGCGCGGACGACGTCGTCGTGGTCGGCGAGCACGGCACGAAGGTCCCGACCACCGTCGTCGAACACGCCCTCGAGACGCACCCCGCCGTGAAGAACGCGGCCGTCTTCGGCATCGCCACCGAAGACGGCCCGGTGCTGCACGCCGTCGTCGTCACCACGAGCGAAGTGACCGAAGACGACCTGAAAGCCCACGCGCGGGAAGCTTTCGGCCAGGAGCACTACGTCCCGGCGAACGTGGACTTCGCCGACGCGCTCCCCCTCACCGACGTGGGCAAGGTCGACAAACGCGCCCTCGTTCAGCTCGTGACAGCGCCGTAGGACGACGACCGCACCAGCTTCGCGTACTTCCCGAGCACCCCTTCCGGGAACTTGTTCGGCAGCGGCTCCCAGCCCTCGCGACGACGGGCCAGCTCGGCCGCGTCGAGCAGCAGGTCGATGCTGCGGCCCTTGATGTCGACGGCGATCCGGTCGCCATCGCGGATGAACGCGATCGGCCCGCCGTCGACCGCTTCGGGCGCGACGTGGCCGATGCACAGGCCGGTGGTGCCGCCGGAGAACCGCCCGTCGGTCAGCAGGAGGACGTCGCGGCCCAGCCCGGCGCCCTTGATCGCCGCGGTGATCGCCAGCATCTCGCGCATGCCCGGGCCGCCCTTGGGGCCTTCGTAGCGGATGACGACGACGTCCCCGGCCGAGATCCGGCCTTCGTTCAGCGCCGCCATCGCCTCCTGCTCGCGCTCGAACACACGCGCCGGGCCTTCGAAGTTGGCCGTGTCGAAGCCCGCGGACTTCACGACGGCGCCCTCGGGCGCGAGCGAGCCGCGCAGGATCGTGATGCCGCCGGTCGGGTGCAGCGGGTTGTCCAGCCGCCGCAGGACCTCGCCGTCGATCGGCTCGGGGTTCAGCTCGGCGAGGTTCTCCGCCACCGTGCGGCCGGTGACCGTCAGCGCGTCGCCGTGGATCAGGCCCTCGTCGAGCAGCGCCTTCATCAGCACCGGGATGCCGCCGTGGCGGTCGATGTCGTTCATGACGTACTTGCCGAACGGCTTGAGGTCGCCCAGGTGCGGGACGCGGTCGCCGACGCGGTTGAAGTCGTCCAGGGTCAGCTCGACCTTCGCCTCGTGCGCGATGGCCAGCAGGTGCAGCACGGCGTTGGTCGAGCCGCCGAGCGCCATGATGACGGTGATGGCGTTCTCGAACGCCTCCCGTGTCAGGATGTCCCGCGCGGTGATGCCCTTTTCGAGCAGCCCGACCACGGCTTCACCCGAAAGGTGCGCGTAGTGGTCGCGGCGGCGGTCCGCGGACGGCGGCGCGGCCGACCCCGGCATGCTCATCCCCATCGCCTCGGCCGCCGACGCCATCGTGTTCGCCGTGTACATGCCGCCGCACGCGCCCTCGCCGGGGCAGATGGCGCGTTCGATGCGGTCCAGGTCGTCGGTCTTCAGCCGCCCCGCCCGGCACGCGCCGACGGCCTCGAAGGCGTCGATGAGCGTGACGTCCTTCTCGGTGCCGTCGGTGAGCTTCACCCAGCCGGGGGCGATCGTCCCGGCGTAGAGGAACACCGACGCCAGGTCGAGGCGCGCGGCCGCCATCAGCATGCCCGGCAGCGACTTGTCGCAGCCGGCCAGCAGGATCGAGCCGTCGAGGCGCTCGGCCTGCATGACCGTCTCGACGGAGTCGGCGATGACCTCCCGCGACACCAGCGAGAAGTGCATCCCGTCGTGGCCCATGGAGATGCCGTCGGACACCGAGATCGTGCCGAACTGCAGCGGGTAGCCACCGGCCGCGTGGACGCCTGCCTTCGACGCCTGCGCGAGCCGGTCGAGGGACAGGTTGCACGGCGTGATCTCGTTCCACGAGCTGGCGACGCCGATGATCGGCTTGCGCCAGTCGCCGTCCCCCATCCCGACGGCGCGGAGCATGCCCCGGGCGGGTGCGGCCTCGATCCCGTCGGTCACGGTGCGGCTGCGGGGCTTCGGGTCGATGGTCATCTCAGCGGGCCTCCGATACGACGTTCGGACGCACTGCATGCTACCCGCGTCCGCGCGGTCCGCTGGCCGGAACGATTCCCTTCCCGGACCCGGACGAACCGGCGAAAACTCGGGCCATGATCGCCACAGTGGTGTGGGGCACGGGCAACGTCGGCCGTGCGGCAATCCGGGCCGTCGACGCCCATCCGGCACTGAAGCTCGCCGCGGTGCTGGTGCACGACCCGGCCAAGGTCGGCAAGGACGCGGGCGCGCTCGCCGGCGTCGGCGACCTGGGTGTCGCGGCCACCGACAACATCGAAGCGGTCCTCGCCGCGAGCCCGGGAGCCGTGGTCTACGCCGCTTCCGGGGACGTCCGGTTCGACGACGCGCTCGCCGACATCGTGCGCGCGATCGGCGCCGGCGCGATCGTCGTGACGCCGGCGCTCTACCCGCTCTACGACCAGCGCAACGCGCCCCCGGAACTGCGGGACCCGGTGCTGGCGGCGATCAAGGACGGCGGCGGCTCATTGTTCGTCTCCGGCGTCGACCCCGGCTGGGGCAACGACGTGCTGCCGCTGCTGATCAGCGGGCTCGGCACGGACGTCGACGTCATCCGCTGCCAGGAGATCTTCGACTACTCGACCTACGAGCAGCCCGACTCCGTCCGCTACCTGGTCGGCATGGGCCAGCCGATGGACTACGACCCGCCGATGCTGATGACCGGCGTGCCGTCGATGGTGTGGGGCGGGCAGGTCCGGCTGATCGCGCGCGGCCTCGGCGTCGAGGTCGGCGAACTCCGCGAGACGCTGCAGCGGCGTCCCCTCGAGGAAACCGTCTCCACTCGGACCATGGGTGACTTCGAAAAGGGCACGCAAGGCGCGGTGCGGTTCGAGGTGCAGGGCATCGTCGACGGCGAGCCGCGGATCGTCATCGAGCACGTCACGCGCATCCACCCGTCGTGCGCGCCGGACTGGCCGACCCCGCCCAGCGGCGACGGCGCCCACCGCGTGATCATCGAGGGCCGGCCGCGCATCGAGGTCAGCGTCGAAGCGAGCGACGAGGGCGAAAACCGGTCGGCGGGCGGCAACGCGACCGCCGTCGGCAGGCTCGTCGGCGCGATCGACTGGCTGGCCGAGGCGGAACCCGGCCTCTACGACGCACTCGACGTCCCGCTGCGCCCGGCAGCCGGCAAGCTCGGAAGGAGGCGCTCGTGAACATCGACATCCCCGAGGGCAAGGACCCGATCGGGTACGTGTGGGGCGAAATGGTGCCCGGCATCGGGATCGCCGCGTCGAAGTTCTCGCTCGCGGTCTACGCGCACACGACGCTGGGGCTGCGGGAGTTCGAGGCCGCGCGGCTGCGGATCGCGCAGATCAACGGGTGCATCTTCTGCCTGGACTGGCGCACCGAGCGCGACGGCGTCAAGGTCGAGCCGGAGTTCGCGGACGCGGTGACGGAGTGGCGCACGACGGAACTCTTCGACGAGCGGACGCGCCTGGCCGCCGAGTACGCCGAGCGCTACACGCTGGACCACCACAACCTGGACGACGTCTTCTGGAAGCGGATGGCCGAGCACTACACGCAGCAGGAGATCGTCGAGCTGAGCATGAGCCTCGGCGCGTGGCTGGCGTTCGGCCGGCTCAACCACGTCCTGGGTATCGACACCGTCTGCGTGCTGCCGTCCCACCAGTCGTGGGGGGGGGGGGGGGGGGGGGGGGGGTGGGTGGAGAGGCACACCCCCCCGCCCGCCCCCCGCAGCACCGCGGGGGGGGGAGGGGGGTGGTGGGAGGGGGGGACGGCGGCGGGGGCGGCGCGCGCACCCCCGCGGGGGGGGTCTCCCCCGGGGGGGGGGGGCGCGCCCCCCGGGTTGGGGCGGTGCTACTGGTGGGCCCCCGGCGGCCCCCCCCCCCCCCCCGGCCGCGGCAGACCCTAGAAGTCCGTGGCGATGATCTTCTCGATGTTGCGCTCCGCCAGCGCCGTGATGGTGACGAACGGGTTCACGCTCGTGTTGCCCGGGATCAGGGACCCGTCGATCGCGTACAGGCCCTGGTACCCGGCCAGCCGGCCGTAGTTGTCGGTGGCCTTGCCGAGCACGGCGCCGCCGAGCGGGTGGTACGTCAGGTGGTCGCCCCAGATCTTGTACACGCCGAAGAGGTCGGTGCGGTAGATCGTCCCCTCCTTCGAGTTGATCTTGTCGAAGATGGACTTCGCCATGTCGATCGACGGCTGCTTCCACACCGTCTGCCAGTTGAGGTCCACGTTCTGCGTCGCCGGGTTGTAGGTGAACTGGGCCCGGTTGGGGTTCTTCGTGATCGACAGGTAGAACGACGCCCACGTCTCGATCCCGGTCGGCAGCGGCGCGACCTCGGCGAACGCGCCACCCGCGGCCCAGTTGTCGATGCCGCCGCAGGGGATGGACGACTGGAGGCTGCCGGTCGGGTCCCAGATGTGGTTGGCGCGCCCGCACATCACGTTCCCGTTGTCACCCCAGTTCTTGCCGACCTCGCCGTTCAGGTTGGGCAGCGCGCCGGTGGCCTTCAGCTTCACCAGCAGCTTGCTCGTGCCGACGCTGCCCGCGGCGAAGAACACCTTGTCGGCCGTCACCGACTTCGTCGCCGTCACCCCGCCCGTGGTGTTCAGCTGGTCCATGACGACCGTGTAGCCGCCGCCGGACGCCGGCGTCACCGACGTCACGCGGTGCAGCGGGGAGATGGTCACGCGGCCGGTCGCCTTGATCAGCGGGAGGTAGGTCTTCTGCAGGGACTTCTTGCCGTAGTTGTTGCCGTACAGGATTTCCCCGGCGAGCGCCGACCGCGGCACCGTGTTGGCCTGCTCCTGCTCCATGTAGTTCCAGTCGTAGACGTCCGGGACGAAGACGAACGGGAACCCGGACCGCTGCGCTTGTTTCCGCCCGACCCGCGCGTACTGGTAGCACTCGGCGGTCTCGAACCAGTCGGAGCGGACGAGCCCGACGCCGAGCCCGGAGTTGGCGCGCGGGTAGTAGGTGTTGTACATCTCGTCGGCGTTGACGGTCGGGAGGATCGCGCCGAAGTTCTCCCGCTTCGGCGTCACGGCCATGCCGCCGTTGACGAGCGAGCCGCCGCCGACCCCGCGGCCCTGGTACACGGTGATCCCGCTGAACTCCTCGGCGTCGAGGATGCCGGTGTACTTCGGGATGTCCTTGTCGATGGGGAACCCGAGGAAGTTCGAGAGCGGCTGCTTCGTCCTGGTGCGCAACCAGAACGAGCGCTGGTCGGGCGTGGTCGTGTTGGCGAAGATCTTGCCGTCGGAGCCGGGCGTGTCCCAGGCCATGCCCAGTTCGACCAGCTGGACGTCGATGCCGGCCTGCGCGAGCCGGAGCGCGGTGACCTGGCCGCCGTAGCCCGAGCCGATCACGAGGGCGGGCACGCGCGCCGCGTCGGCGATGGTGGCGGACGTAGTAGACGCGGCCGCCCGGCTCCCCACTGCCGCGGCCGCCAAGATAGAACCAGTTCCAGCGATGAAAAGACGTCGGGAAACTGACCCAGAAGCTGTTCTCCACACGGGTTCGTCACGCATGTGATAGTCCTCACCGTTGAGGTATATTAGAACAGGTTATAACTCAGTGGTGCAGACAAGTCGACATATACCCGCCAGTAACCTCCCGGGGTTGCGCGAGGATTCCGCTGAATGGGCCATGATGGACGACTGTGGAGTCGACCCGAGTGGACCGCTGGCTTTGGGCGGTCCGGCTGACCAAGACCCGACCGGACGCGGCGGCGGCGTGCCGGGGCGGTCACGTGCGCGTCAACGACAAGCCGGCGAAGCCCGCGACGACCGTGGTGCCGGGCGACGAAGTCCGCCTGCGCATCGCCGGGACGACCAGGATCCTCGACGTGGTACGGGTGATCCAGAAACGCGTGGGCGCACCGGACGCGGCGACGTGCTTCGTGGACCGGACGCCGAAGCCGCCGCCGGAGACCGCGATCCCGGTCGCCCGGCGCGACCGCGGCGCGGGCCGGCCGACCAAAAGGGAGCGTCGCGTGCTGGACGCGTTCCGGCAGCAGGAACTCTGAAGGCGGTGCGATCGAATGGAGTCGATCGCACCACTAACGCGGTTTCAGCCCGTCCATTACGAGCGTCAGCAAATGCGCGGTGCGCGCTTCGCGATCCGCCCCGAAATCGGCGCGCCACAGGAACCCGACGAGCTGCAGCACTTCTTCGGCGTCGACGTCCGGCCGTAGCGTTCCCGCCCGCTTGCCGGCGTCCAGCAGCAGCGTGATGGCCGCGCACGTGGGCTCGTAGTACTCACTCGAAAGGTCGGCGCGCGTCGCGGCTTCGACGGCCTCGCCGACGCCGTGCTTGATCCGGCCGTACGCCGCCAGCCGTTCGAACCACTGCCGCAGCGCCTCGGCCGGCGGGTGTTCGGCGAGCAGCGCCGGTGCCGCGTCGATCAGTTCGCCGACGTCGTGCCGGTAGACGGCCAGCAAGAGCGCTTCCCGGCTGGGGAAGTGGCGGTAGAGCGTGCCTTGACCGACTCCTGCGGCCTTCGCGATCGACTGGAGCGAGGCGGCGCTCGACGCCTTGAGCGCGGTGCGCGCGACCTCGAGGATCCGCTCCCGGTTCTGTTCGGCGTCGGCCCGCATCGGTGTCACGTCCCCACTCTAGCCAAGCGGACAGCTGTCCGGGACCGCGTCACTGCCAGCCGAGCGCGGCGCGGGTGTCCTGAATGACTCATTCACCTCGTCCGAGGTCCTGAATGACTCATTCAAGACGTTCGAGCCGACACCTGGGCGGCCGACCGCGCAGACCTGACACACCGAGGGGCTTGACCCCAGGACCGTCTTCACTCAGGATGTGTTCGTCAGTCGCGCAAATGTACGCCAGACGAACAGACGGAGACGATGATGTCGACGCGATCGATCCTGCGCAGTGCCTTCACCACCAAGCTCTACGTCACCGTGCTGGTCGCGATCGTGCTCGGGGCGGCGCTCGGGTTCGCCGCGCCCGGGGTCGGCGCCGCGCTCCAGCCTGTCGGGACCGGGTTCATCGCGCTCATCCAGATGCTGATCGCCCCCGTGGTGTTCTGCACGATCGTCACCGGCATCGCGTCGGCCGGCGAGCTGGCCAGTGTCGGCCGGGTCGGGGTCAAAGCCCTCGTCTACTTCGAAGTGCTGACCACGATCGCGCTGCTCATCGGGCTCGTCGTGATGGACGTGCTGCGTCCCGGGGCCGGGATCCACGCCGACCCGGCCACGCTGAAGCTCTCCGGGAGCGCCCAGCAGTACGTCCAGACCGGGGAAAGCCAGCACTGGTACGACTTCCTGGTCAACGTCATCCCGAAGACCGTGGTCAGCGCGTTCACCGAGGGCAACGTCCTGCAGGTGCTGCTGATCTCGATCCTGTTCGCGATCGCGCTGAAGGGACTCGGTGAACGCGGCGCGCCGCTGCTGCGCGGGATCGAGCGCGTCGGCGAGGCGACGTTCGGCATCGTGCGGCTGGTCATGTACCTGGCCCCGCTCGGCGCGTTCGGCGCGATGGCCTACACCACCGGCAAGTTCGGCGTGGCCACCCTGGCCAGCCTCGGCGGGGTCGTGCTGCTGTTCTGGGCCGTCGGGATCCTGTTCTGCCTGCTGGTGTTCGGCGCGGTCGCGCGGCTGTGCGGGATCCGCGTCCTCAAGCTGTACCGGTACTTCAAGGACGAGCTGCTGATCACGCTCGGCACCGCGAACTATGAGGTCGTGATGCCGCAGCTGATGAAGAAGCTGGAGAACCTGGGCTGCCCCAAGCGGATCGTCGGGCTGGTCGTGCCGTCGGGATACGCGTTCAACGGCGACGGCGTCTGCCTCTACCTCGGCTTCGCGTCGCTCTACATCGCACAGGCCTTCGACGTGAATCTTTCGCTGTGGCAGCAGATCGCCTTGCTCGCGGTCTTCATGATCACGTCGAAGGGCAGCGCCGGAGTGGCGGGCGCCGGCTTCGTCATCCTCGCGGCGACGCTCTCGACCACCGGCGTCGTGCCGGTCGCGGGCATCATGCTCATCCTCGGCGTCGACCGGTTCCTCTCCACCATGCGCGGCATCGTCAGCCTGTGCGGGCAGCTGCTCGGCAGCATCGTCGTGAGCCGCTGGGAAGGCGTGCTCGACCTCGCCCGGGCCCGCGCCGTGCTCGACGGCAAGACCCCGGAACCCGCCACCGAACCCGCGAACCCCGTCGCGGTCTGAGAAGGGAGACATCTTGGCCAGGCTCGGCTACAGCCACGAAGGCGGCGACGTCGCCGACCGCATCCGGCAGCGGCGCGGCGGGCGGCTCACCCCGCTGGACGGCATGCTGCTGCACAGCCCGGCGCTCGCCGACGGCTGGAACAGCCTGCTCGGCGCGGTCCGCGGCGCCTCGACCCTGCCCGCGGACGTCCGGGAGCTCGCCGTCCTGCGCGTCGCCGAGCTCAACGGCGCCGCCTACGAGTGGACGGCGCACGAGCCGGTCGCCCGGGCAGCCGGGATGACCGACGCGCAGATCGCCGCGCTGCGCGGCGGTGATCCGTCCGCTTTGGACGACCGGCAGCGCGCCGCGCTCGCCTACACCGACGCGATGACCGAGAAGATCGCCGTCGAGGAGCCGGTCTTCGAGGCCCTGACCGCGCACTTCGACGAGCAGCAGGTCGTCGAGCTGAGCGTGACGGTCGCCGCGTACAACATGGTTTCGCGGTTCCTCGTCGCCCTGGAGGTGGGGCGGGAATGACCGGCCGGCTGGCGGGCAAGGTCGCGCTGATCACGGGCGCGGGCAGCGTCGGGCCCGGCTGGGGCAACGGCCGCGCCGCCGCGGTGCTGTTCGCCCGGGAAGGTGCGAAAGTGTTCGCCGTGGACGTGAAACCGGACGCGCTCACCGAGACCGTCGCGCTGATCGACGACGAAGGCGGCACCGTCCACACGTACACGTGCGACGTCACCGACAGCGCGTCGGTCGCCGGCGCGGTCGCGGCGTGCCGGGACACCTTCGGGCGGGTCGACGTCCTGGTGAACAACGTCGGCGGCTCGCGCCCCGGCGGCCCGGCCGAACTGTCCGAAGAGGACTGGGCGGCGCAGCTGGACTACAACCTCACCAGCGTCTACCTGACCTGTCGGCACGTCATCCCGGTGATGCGGGAGCAAGGCGGCGGGTCCATTGTGAACACCGCGTCGACGTCCGGGATCCGCTGGACCGGCTCGGCCCAGGTCGGGTACGCGTCGGCGAAGGCGGGCGTCATCCAGCTGACGCGGGTGCTCGCGGTGCAGCACGCGCCCGACGGGATCCGCGCGAACACCGTCGTCCCCGGGCAGCTGCACACGCCGATGGTCGAGGCCCGGCTGGCGAACCAGCGCGAGGGCGGTGACGTCGAGACGTTGCTGGCGCGGCGGCAGGCCCGGGTCCCGCTCGGGTTCACGGGCGACGGGCGCGACACCGCGTACGCCGCGCTATTCCTGGCCTCCGACGAGGCGCGGTTCGTGACCGGGACCGAGATCGTCGTCGACGGTGGCATGACGGCGAGGTGCGACTGATGACTCTCCCCCCGGGCAGCTGCGACGCGCACTGCCACATCTTCGGACCCACGGACGTCTTCCCCTACGCTCCGGATCGGACGTTCACTCCGCCGGAAGCGCCGAAGGAGGATCTCCAACGGCTGCACCGGTTCTTCGGGTTCGAGCGCGCGGTGATCGTCCAGTCGTCGTGCCACGGCACGGATCACTCGGCGTTGCTCGACGCCCTGGGCACCGGCGACTACCGGGGTGTCGCGCTCGTGACGCCGGAAACGCCCGACGCCGAGATCGCCCGGCTGCACGAAGCCGGGGTCCGCGGCGCGCGGCTGCACTTCATGCCACACCTGGGCCCGGCACCGTCGGCGGAGACGATTCGCGCGATCGTCGCCAAGATCGCGCCCTACGACTGGCACATCGCGCTGCACGTCGCCGGGTCCGGCATCGCCGAGCACGAGGAGATGGTGCGCGGGCTCGGGCTGACCGTCGTGATCGACCACATGGCCCGCGTCGACCTGCGCGAGGGCCTCGACAGCCCGTCCGTGACGGCGTTGCGGCGGCTGCTCGACAGCGGGACCGTCTGGGTCAAGCTGAGTGGTGCCGACCGGATCGCCACCGCGCCGCCGTCGCTGGCCGACTCCGTCGAACTCATGCGGTTGCTCATGGCCCACGCACCCGAGCACGTCGTGTGGGGCACGGACTTCCCGCACCCGAACACGCACGGCTCCCTGCCGGACGACGGCGATCTGGTGAGCGTGCTTTCGGAGTTCTCCGAGGAAGACCGGCAGCGGCTGCTGGTCGAGAACCCGGTCCGCTGCTTCGGGTTCGCCTAGTGCAGGCCCGCGATGTCCTTGGTGATCGCATCGGCCGTTTCGAGCAGCCGCGGCACGAACTCCTCACGCAGCTTCGCGACCGGGACGCGCGCGGCGTTGGCGGAGACGTTGAGCGCGGCGGTCACCCCGCCGGCGGCGTTGCGGACCGGCGCGGCGGCCGAGCGGACGCCTTCCTCGCGCTCGCCGTCCACCAGCGCGTACCCCTGCTCGGCGACCCGGGCCAGCTCGGCCTGGAGCTTCGCGCGGTCGGTGATCGTGTGGTCCGTGAGCCGCTTCAGCTCGGTGCGGTCCAAATAGGACTCCAGCTCGGCCGCCGGCAACGCGGCGAGCAGCACGCGGCCCATCGACGTCGGGTAGGCGGGCAGCCGCGAGCCGACGTTGAAGGTGATGGTCATCATCCGCGACGCCGGGACGCGGGCGACGTAGACGATCTCGCCGCCGTCGAGCGTGGCGAGCGAGCTGGACTCGCGGACCTCGTCGGAGAGGGCGCGCATGTGCGACTGGGCGTGTTCCCAGAACGGCAGCGCGGCCAGGTAGCCGTAGCCGAGCCGCAGGACGCGGGCGGTGAGCTGGAAGCGGCGGCCGTCGGTCTCGGCGAACCCGAGCCGCTCGAAGGTCAGCAGCAGCCGGCGCGCGGTGGCGCGGGTCAGGCCGGTGGCCGCGGCCGCTTCGCTGACGCTCATCGCCTGCGCCTCACCGGAGAAGCTCTGCAGCAGGCGCAACGCCTTCTCCACCGAATCGATGACGTCCGGGTCCTCGCGCGACACTGCCCCTCCTCACCTTTCTCACCGGAAAGGGACACTACCCGATGACCGAAGGACTACTGTTCGTGTTCGCCGAGCCGGGCGACGTGCCCGAACCGGAGTTCCATGACTGGTACGACCACGAGCACGCGCCGGCCCGCCTGCGCGTCCCCGGCATCCGCACCGGCCACCGCTACCGCGCGCTCGACAGCGCGGTGCCGGCGTGGCTGGCCTGGTACGAACTGGACACCGACGCCCTGCGCAGCCCCGCTTACGAGGTGGCGCGCCGCCGCAGCCCGCGCGAGCAGGACGTCGTCCGGCGGCTCGCGACGCTGGACCGGCGGGTCTACGCGCAGGTCGACGACGCCGGGGTGGCCGGGCCCGCGGCGCCGGTCGTGGTGTGCGTCGCGCTGTCGACGGACGACGAGCCCGGCCTCGACGCGTGGTACCGCGAGGAGCACGTCCCGCTGCTGCACCGGCTGCCGGGCTGGTACCGCACCCGGCGGTACCGGCTGCTCGACGGCAACGGCCCGGCGCTGCTGGCGTTCCACGAGATCGCGGACGTGACGTTGTTCGACACGCCGGAGTACCGGGAGGCGACGAGCACCCCGGCGCGCTCGGCCGTGATGGCGAAGGTGACGCGGCGGGAGCGGCGGGTGTTCGGCCACCACCGCACGATCACTCCGGAGTGAGGAACTCCAGCCGGTTGCCCAGGCAGTCGTGGGTGTAGAAGCGGCGGTGGCCCGGGAAGCCGTCGTCCCATTCGACGCCGTGGTCCGCCAGGCGCGCCGCCAGGGCGTCGAGGTCGTCGACGAGGATGCCGGGGTGGGCCTTGCGGGCGGGCCGGAAGTCCGCCTCGACGCCGAGGTGGAGTTCGAGGCCGCCGGCCCGCAGCCACAGCCCGCCGCGCCCGGCCAGCGCGGGCGGCTTCGGGATCTCGGTCAGGCCGAGGACACCGACGTAGAAGGCGCGGCAGCGGTCCTCGCTGCCGGGCTCGATGGCCAGCTGGACGTGGTGCAGGCCGAAGGTCATGCGCCCCAGGGTGCCACGCCGGCCGATGGTCATCGCGCGCGTTGACCTCGGGATCGATGCCGGGCTCGGGGATTTCCCGGACAGAGCGGGAAATTCGGCGGGGCCGGTCGGTTCCGGCGGAAAAACGGGTAGCCCTCCTTGCCTGAGGGAGAGGAACCCATGACCACGGTGGAAGAAGCCCCGGATCGTCTGCTCGCCGCGGCGCGGCCGCTGGTGGTGCGGTACTGCCGCGCCCGCCTCGGCTCGGGAATGGCCGACGACGTCGCGCAGGACGTCTGCATCGCGGTGCTCAAAGCGCTGCCCGGCCGACCCCCGGACCGGCCGTTCCCGAACTTCGTCTGCGGCATCGCCCGGCACAAGGTCGAGGCCGCCCGCAAAGCCGCGGCGCGCCAGCAGGACGAGCCGGTCGCCGAGCTGCCCGACGAGGCCGACCCGTCGATGGACCCCGAGCGCGAAGCGCTGCGGCTGGAACTGCGTGAGCGCATGGCGAAGCTGCTGCGGGTCCTGCCGGAGCGGCAACGGGAGATCGTGGTCCTGCGCGTGGCGGTCGGCCTTTCCGCGGAGGAGACGGCCGAGGCGGTCGGCTCGACGCCGGGCGCGGTCCGCGTCGCCCAGCACCGGGCGCTCAGCCGGCTGCGAAAGGCCGCAAACGGGATTCCCGGCGCTACGCTGGCAAGGTGAGCGACAGCGAGAACTTCGAAGGACGCGACGTCGGGTCCGGGATCTCCGTCATCCGCGAAAGCAGCGACGTCGTCGGCTCCGGGCCGCGCCTGCACCGGCACCCGTACGCGGAGACGTTCGTCATCATCAGGGGACGGGCCCGGTTCACCATCGGCGACGAGCAGCGCGACGGCGGCGCCGGGGACGTGCTGGTCGTCCCGGCCGGCACCCCGCACAAGTTCGCCGTGCTCGGCCCCGGGGTCTACGAGGCCGTGCACATCCACGAGAGCGACCACTTCATCACCGAATGGCTGGAGTGACGCTCAGAGCCCGCCTTCGGGGATCATCGCGCGCAGCTTCGTCAGGGCGCGGTACTGGGTGATGCGGACGTTGCCCGGCGAGATGCCCAGCGCCTCCGCCGTCTCGTTCGCCGACAGCCCGACGACGATCCGCAGCGACAGGATCTCCTGGTGCAGCGGCGGCAGCGACGCCATCAGCCGCCCCAGCCGGGCGCCGAGGTCCATCTCCAGCACATGGCTCTCCGGCTCGTTGCCGCCCAGGGGCCGGTCCGGCAGCTCCGAGACCGGCTTCGACCGGTCGCGCGCCACCGAGCGGAACGCGTCGGCGACCTTGTTCGCCGCGATCGCCCGCACCAGGTACAGGAACGAACCGCCGCGGTCCTGGTAGCCGGGCAGCACCTTCAGCACGGCCAGGCAGACCTCCTGCGCGACGTCGTCGGCCGAGAGGTACGACAGGTCGCGCCCGCCGATCCGGGCGCGGCAGTAGCGCACGACCGTCGGCTTGATCAGCCGCAGCAGCGCCTGGATCGCGTCCGGGTCGCCGCCGCGCGCCGCCGCCACGAACGGGTCGAGCTGCTCCTTCGTCAGCTTGCCGTCCGGACGCGGCAGCTCGTCGAGCACGACGTAGCCTTCGACCGCCGTCTCCGCCATCATGGTGTCCACGGGTTCCCTCCTCGCATCGTCCACCGGACCGCTCTCGGGTAACCCGTCGCCCACAAAAGACCACACTGGTCCTGGGACGATTCTCCTATCCGCATCCCACGATTCCCGGTCCGACAACCGGAGTAATCGAGCCGCTGACCAGCAACGTTGCAATGGTGTGGTTCTTGTCCAGATATTGTCCGTTAACCACAAACGGCCCACCGGTGTTACCCGGCGGTCATCCCCGGCGGGCGGGTCAAATAGTGGACAGATCCTGCCGTCGCGGGGTGTCCGGTAGCGAATTCGGGCCCGGTTCCGATCCTTGCCGCGTGACTCGACCCGACCGTCAGGAAACCGAAGCCATGATCACCCATTGAACGCCACCGGGACCCCGGTGACCGCCGCCGCCCGGTTCGACGTGTTCCTGTGTTCCGCGGCGGCAGGCCCGGCGGAGAAAGCCCTGCGTGCCGACGGGCTGCGCGTTTTCCGCGGTAATCCCTTCGACGATTTCGAGGTGAGCGCGCGGGAACTGGCGGCGTCCCGCGTTCTGCTCGCCGATCTTCCGCCCGGTCTGCACACGGACCGCGTGCTGACGACCGTTCCGGGAGAATCGCTTCCGGAGCTCGTCCGGCGGGTTCGTTCGGCCGTCGCCGGGGATTCCGGGCTTTCGCCGTTGGGGACCGTCCACCGCGAACTCGACGCGCGCCGGGCGGTTTTGCTCACTGGGCCGGCGGGGGTCGGCAAGACGACGCTGGCCGAGCAGTACGCGTGCGTCTTCGGCCATTTCGGGGGCCGGGTGCTGCGGACGGGCCCGTTCGGCCACCTCGACCCGGACGACTTCCTCCCCCAGTTCCACCTGGCCCTGGCGACGGCGGCGGGCACGTCCGGGCTCGGCTTCGACCGGTTGCGCACGCGGCTGTCCCGCACGATCGAGGCGGCGGGCGAGCGGGTGCTGCTGCTGGTCGACGACGTCCCGGCCGGGCTGCCCCCGGGTGTGTTGGACCGGGTGGTGCTGCCGGCGCGCCGGGTCCGCACGCTGCTCACGAGCCGCCGCACCCACCGGCCGGGCGCGACGGTGGAGGTACCGGGCCTGCCGCTCGAGGAGGGCCTGCGGTTGCTGGGCGCACCGGCCCCGGGATTCGTCGCCCGCTGCGACGGCCATCCGATGACACTGCGGGCCACGGCGTTCACGGTGCGGCACCTGCCCGGATCATCACCGGACGCACTGCCGGACACGGCACCGCACGCGATCCGCGAGGTCCTCGTCCGGCTCAGCGCCCCGGCGCGCGAGGTGGTGCGCCTGGGCGGGGTGCTGGCGCCGGCCCCGATCCCGCCGGAGGTGGCGCGGGGTGGCTTGGAGAGCGCCGAGTTCGAGGCGGCGGTGGAGGAGTTGGCGGCGCAGGGGTTCGCGAGGTGGGTCGAGGGGAACGTGCGGCTGCAGGCGCTCGCGGTGGAGGTGGCGTGCGGCGAGTTCGGGCAGCCGGATGCGGACCGGGCGGCGGAAGCGGTGCTCACCGAGCTGGCCGGCGGCGGCTGGTTGGCCGATGGCGGTTTGCTGAGCAGAGCTTCGCCCGACCAAGCAAGCGCAGCCGAGCCCGCCCCGCTCACCCACACCACTGCCGCCGGCCATCGCCATCTCCTGCTTCAGCACGCCCGCGTACTCGCCGACCACAGCGCCGCCCACCGGGTCGCCCTCCTGCGACCACTCGCCGCCGCGCATGAAACTCACTGTGATCCCGCCGCCGCCGGGGAAATCCATGCCGTCGTCCTCTCGACCGGCGAAGCGACCTCCGCGGACTTCACCGCCGCCGCCCGGGTCGAACTTGCCTGTGGGCTCGATGCCGAAGCCCTCGGGCACGCGCGGCAAGCCCTCGCCCTCGCCCCGGGCAACCACGAAGCCGCCCGCGTCGCCGCCCAAGCCCTCGACTGCCAAGGCCACTACGCCGAAGCCGACCGGACCTTCTGGCACACCCACCTCCCCGCCACCGTCGACGAACGCCACCACGCAGCGAAAGCCCGCCGGCTGCGCGGCCACCCCCGAGAAGCCATCGCCCTCCTCGAACCAGCCGGCCCGATCCGGGACGAACTGACCCTCGAGTACGCCCGGAACCTCCTCCAAGCCGGGCAGGCGAAGCGGGCGCGAGACGTCGCCGCCGGGATCGAAGACTGTCCCGACGCGCAAGTGATCGAAGCCGAAGCCGCCCTCACCGACGAAGACCCGGCCGACCTCGAGACGACCTACGCTCACCGATACGGCATCGAATGCCCCCTGACGCTGACCGCGTCGGTGCACGCCGGCCGGGCCTTGCTGGCACTCGGCCAACCCCAGCAGGCGCTGGAAAAACTGGCCGGGATCGAGCCGCTCGTGCGCCGGGTCCTGGGCGACGACCACCCGCTGCACCTCCGGGCCCGCCACGCCCTGGGCCTCGCGCACGCCCGGCTCCGCGACTTCGACCGCCAGGCCGACCTGCTCGAAAGCATCCCGAAACCGCAGATCCGCTTGCTGGGCCGGACCCACCCGGAAACCCTCGAGACCCGCCTCGACCTCGGCCTCGCGCTCGCCCTCGGCGGCCGTGGCCCGCTCGAGCGGGCCACGAGACTCGTCGACGACGCCGCCCGTGACGCCGAAACCGCGGCTGGGGTCAGCCCCGCGCTGGCCGCCAAGGCCCGGGCCGCCAAGCAGGTCGTCCGGCTGCCCGAACCGTTCGTGTCCGCGCTCCACGCCCTCGAAAAACTGATCTGGCCCTGACGCTCACCCGGCGACGGCCGGCAGCCAGCGGATCCCGTACGCGAAACCCGGCGCGAGGTGCCGGAACCGGACGTGCACCTCACCCGAGTCGTCCGTCTCCAGCACCGCGCCGCGCGGTGAGCGCGTGTCGTTCTGGAACGCCTTCTCCAGCCGCACGATCCGGTCCGGCACCCGGTCGCCGAACCGGACGTGCAGGTCGAACAGATCGCACGGGTGCCGCGGCACGCAGATGTAATGCGGTTCCCGCATGTTCGCCCGGAATCGCAGTCCGATGTCGTGGCGCTCACCCCGCCGCAGCGGCTCCGGTAACCGCAACGCCAGCCCGACCCGGTCACTCGACTCCATCGCGCGGCCGGCCAGCACACCGCCGTGGAACACGTCCACCACCAGATCGGACTCGAGTACCGAATCGCCCGATTCACCGGCCGCGGTGAGTGTCATGGCCAGGTCGAGCTCGACGATTTCGTCCGCGTCGGCGACCACCCGGCGGAATTCGAACGCCTCGGCCACCGGCTGGTCGAGTGCGAGCGTGACGCGCAGTTCTTCGGTGTGCCAACTCCGGCTCGGATAGCGCGGCCGCAGATCCGGCGGACCGGCCGCCACGGCCATTGCCGCGACCTGCTCGATTCCTTCGTCGATCCGCCGCCTGACCGTCCGGTCGTCGCGGTCGAGCGTGATCGCCGCCCAGTGCACCCGTTCCTGGTAGAACGGCTTGCGCGCCCGCTCGTCCAGTGCGAAAGCCGCCCGCAACGCGATCTTCAGATCGTCCGGCAACGACTCGACCAGCGGCCGCAATCGGTCCGTGAGTTTACGCCTCACCACCACCGAGTCGTCATCTTCCAAAATGCCACATGTGGCACGCAAAGCGGGTCCGACGCGATCCGCCAGTGGTGTGGTGAAAATTCCCCTCCCTTTGCGCAGAACCTTCAGCTCGCCGACCACATCCGCCGCACTGAGGTCCACCGTTCCTCCCTCGCCGTTCCCGCACGGGCATCAATATTCGTGCGCACCGACGCCGCTGTCCAGTCGATCATGGGGCGGCAAACGGATCGTTATCCCGCGGTTTCCGGACCTGCCGCCACCCGAAACGGGAAAACCCTTCCCGGCGCCGCATTCTTGGCGGCCGCACCGATTCCGCAACGGAAAACACCGGCCTCGCGCACGTCGTGTCGAAATTGTCGAACACCGGTCACCACTCCAGCGGGTGATCGTGGCGTGGCCGGCGCACCTGTCGCTGTTCGCCGGGGTGCTGGCGACGGCGATCGTCTTCGTCGTGCCGGCGCCACAGACGCTGCACCAGCGCCTGGGCCCCTAGCCGGAAACGACGCGCGCGAGCACGGCCGGGACCGCCCGTTCGAGCTCGGCCGCGGCGTCCTCTTCACCGGCCAGGTGCCGGAGCAGGGCCTGCTGGAACAGGCCGTCGAGCAGTGCGTACGCCACAGCCTGCGACACAGCGGCCGGCACGGAAGCCAGCTCGGCGTAGCGCGCGACGACGTGGTGGATCATCTCCTCGCGGCGCCGGTCGATCTCCAGGACGTCGGCGCGGAAGGACTCCTCGAACAGGCTCTGGTTGCGCAGGTCGTACCAGAGGCGGTGCATCTTGGCGTCGGCACGCAGCGTCGCGGCCATCGCCGCCGCGAAGTCGCGTTCCAGCTCCGCCGCCGTCCGCACGCGGGCGACCAGCTCGTCGTACCGGGTGACGCACACTTCCTCGAACTGCCGGACGCAGTGGGTCAGCAGGTCGACCTTGTCGGCGAAGTAGTAGTGCAGCACGCCGTGCGAGAACTCCGAGTTCTGCGCGATCTCCCGCAGGCTGGTGCGCGCGTAGCCGAGCTCGGCCAGCGTCTGCAGCGCCGACGCGGCGAGCTGCGCGCGCCGGTCGGCGAACTTGTCCACCTGGCGGCGCGAGATCCGGTCCCGGGTCCGTTCCTTCGCCTCTGTCACGTGCACCGTCCGTCACTTCGTGGTTGCCGGGTCCAGTCTATCGACCGCTTGACCAGCTTTCCTTTGACAAGCGTCCAAGAGACTCTTGACGACCGTCCAGACCCCGGAGATGCTGAGCGCCGACCGGCTCGAGGAGGAGGTGCCCATGCGGCGGCACGACCTGTCCGGCCGCGCGGCGCTGGTCACCGGTGACAGCCCCGAGCCGGCCGCGGCGCTGGCCGCCGCCGGGGCCGCCGTGGTGGTCGCCGGCACCCGGGAGGACCTCGGCCGCGAGACCGGCGCCGCGTTCGTCCGGCTCGACGTCACCGACGACGCGAGCTGGGAGCGGGCCGTCACCGAAACGATCGCCCGGCTGGGTGGCCTGGACATCGTGGTCAACAACGCCGACGTCGAGCTTCCCGGCCCGCTCGCCGACCTGGACCCGGCCGCCCTGCGGCGGATGCTCGACGTCAACGTCCTCGGCACCGCGCTCGGCATCAAGCACGCCTTCCGCGCGATGCGCCCGGGCGGCGCGGCCGGGAAGGGCGGCGCGGTCGTCAACATCGCGTCGGTCGCCGCGACCACCGCCGTCCCCGGCACCGCCGCCTACTCCGCGTCGAAGTCCGCGGTCGACCGGCTGACCCGGGTGGCCGCGGCGGAGGCCGGAAAACTCGGCTACGACGTGCGCGTCAACTGCGTCTACCCCGATGCCGGCCGGCTCGGCGAGGGCACCCTGGCCGACGCCGTCGTGTTCCTCGCTTCCGACGCCGCCCAGTTCGTCACCGGTGCCGGCCTGCCGGTCGACAGCGGGCCGCCGCCCGCCACGGGCGGAGCTTCTCCGGGTTCCGCACCGCCCAGATCCGCCTGATCACGCCGTCCGCCACGTCGAACGCCAGCACCGTCTCGACCACGCCGTCGCGCTCCATCACCAGCCCGGGCCGGCCGTTCACCACGCGCTCCAGCAGCGTCATCGCCGGGACCCGCTCGGTGATCTGCACGGTGTAGCGCGCCACCAGCTCACTGCCCTCGACCGGGTGCGCCACCGTGCTGGCGAGACCGCCGCCGTCGGCGACCGCGACGACCGACGGGTCCAGGAGCCCGACCAGGCCCGGGATGTCCTTGGCCTCCCAGGCTTCCTTGAACGCCCGGACGACGGCGGCGCTCCTCGCGGGCGCAGGCGCCGGTGCGGGACGGAGGCGGCGCCGGGCCGACGTCGCGAGCTGACGGCACGCCGCCGAAGTGCGTCCCAGCACCGAAGCCACCTCGGCGAACGGGTAGCCGAACACGTCGTGCAGGACGAACGCCACCCGCTCGGCCGGGGTCATCGACTCGCACACGACCAGGAACGCCATCGTGATCGACTCGTCGAGCAGCAGCAGCTCCGCCGGATCCGCGAGGCTGTCCGACGGCACCGGCTCCGGGATCCACTCGCCGGTGTACCGCTCGCGCCGGACCCGCGCCGAGCCCAGCAGGTCCAGGCAGATCCGGCTCGCGACCGTCGTCAGCCACGCGCCCGGCCGGTCGATCGCGGCCCGCTGCCGCCCGGACAGCGCGTACCACCGGCCGTACGCCTCCTGGACGACGTCCTCGGCGTCGCTCAGGGAACCCAGCAGCCGGTAGGCGATCGCGATCAGCTGCGGCCGCTCGGTCATCACGTCGTTCTCGCTCACACGCCCATGACGAATCCCGGCGCGCATCTGTGACAGGCGTACGCGCTCCGGCGTAGCCGCAAGTGCCGTACGTCGGCGGACGACCGCGGCGGCCCGCGTCACCACCATGGAGCCATCCCAGAAGGAGGAGCCATGACTCTCAAGCCCCGGGCCCGGAAGTGGTACCTGGTGGCGCACATCGTCTCGGCGGGTCTGTGGATCGGGATGGACGCCGTGCTCGGCATCCTGGTCTGCACCGCGCTGATCTCGGGCGACGCCGCCGTCGTCACGACCAGCCTGCGGGCGCTCGACCTCTTCGCCGTCTGGCCGATGCTGATCGCCGCGCTGCTCACGCTCGCCAGCGGGGCCGTGCTCGGGCTCGGGAGCAAGTACGGCCTCGTCCGGTACTGGTGGGTCGCCGTGAAGCTGGCCGTCAACGTCGTCATGGCGTTGCTGATCCTCTTCGCGCTCCGGCCTGGGATCAATGAAGCCGTCGAGCACCCGGAAGGCCTGCTCTACCCCGTCGTCGTCGCGCCGGCGCTCCTGCTGTTCGCCAGCGTCCTCTCGGTCTTCAAGCCGTGGGGCCGCGTCCGGAAGGAATCCCATGACCCTGCCCGTTCGAACAACCGCTCTGACCAAACGCTACGGACCGGCCGCCGCGGTCGAGGACCTGAACCTGTCGGTGCACGCCGGTGAGGTCTACGGCTTCCTCGGCCCGAACGGCGCAGGCAAGACGACGACGCTGCGGATGCTGCTCGGCCTGATCCGGCCGACGTCCGGCCGCGTCCGGGTGCTCGGCGCCGAACCCGGCCCCGGCAGCCTCGCCCGCGTCGGCGCGCTGATCGAAGGCCCGGCCTTCTACCCGTACCTGTCCGGCCGGGCCAACCTGCGGGTCCTCGCCGACCACGCCGGCGTGCGGCGCACCCGCGTCGACGCCGTGCTCGACGTCGTCAGCCTCGCCGACCGCGCGAAGGACCGGTACGCGACGTACTCGCTCGGCATGAAGCAGCGGCTCGGCCTGGCCGCCGCGCTGCTGAAGGACCCCGAGCTGGTCGTGCTCGACGAGCCGACCAACGGCCTCGACCCGGCCGGCATGGCCGACATGCGGATCACCCTCCGCAAGCTCGCCGCCGAGGGCTGCACCGTGCTGCTGTCGAGCCACCTGCTGGCCGAGGTCGAGCAGATCTGCGACCGCGTCGGCGTGCTCGACCACGGCCGGCTCGTCAGCGAAACCACCGTCGAGGACCTGCGGGCGGGCGGCGCGCTGCGCGTCGTCGCGGAGCCACTCGACCGGGCCCGCGACCACCTGCGCGCGCTCTACGGCGGCGTCCGCGTCGACGGCAACGCCCTCGAACTCGACGTCGATCCGGGCGAAGCCGGGCGCGTCAACGCCGAGCTCGTCGGCGCCGGGGTCACCGTCACCGAGCTGCGCTGGCACGAACCCGACCTGGAACAGACCTTCCTCGCCCTGACCGGAGGGACCGATCATGCTGCGTGACATCCGGGCCGAGCTGACCAAGCAGGCCCGCCGCCCCGCGAGCTGGCTGCTGCTGGCCGTCGCCGTCGTGCTGTCGCTGACCTTCGGTTACGCCGTCCCGTACGCGGGGCTGAGCGGCGCGGCCGGTCCCCCGGGCTCCGGCCGCGGGCTCGACGCGATGCTGCCCGGCGCGTTCGTCGGCAGTGCGCTGGGCGGGCTGCCGATCTTCGTCGGGGCCCTCGTGCTGATCTTCGGCGTGCTGGTGGCGGGCAGCGAATACGGCTACGGCACGTGGAAGACGGTGCTCGTGCAGCACCCGTCGCGCGTCGCCGTCTTCACCGCGAAGCTGGTCACCGTCGCGATCGGGGCGCTGGCCGTCGTGCTCGCGCTGTTCGCGGCGACGGCGGGGGCGAGCGTGCTCGTCGCGTCGTTGCAGGACCAGGCGCTGGTCTGGCCTTCGGTGTCCGACGTCCTGCTCGGCCTCGGCGCCGGCTGGCTCGTCACGACGATGTGGGGCGCGCTCGGCGTGCTGCTCGCGATCGGGCTGCGTTCGGTCGCGCTGCCGATCGGGCTCGGCCTGGTGTGGCTGCTGGCCGTGCAGAACCTCCTCGCGTCGATCGCCGCGCCGCTGCTGGACTGGGTCGCGCAGCTGCAGAAGGCGCTGCCCGGGCCGAACGCGGGTGCGCTCGCGGCCGCGTTCGGGGCGAGTGCCCCGGGCGTCGATCCGATCGTCGGGTCGGGGCAGGCGGCCGTCGTGCTGGCCGGGTACGTGATCGTCTTCGGGGTGCTCGGCGGCTGGCTGCTGCACCGCCGTGACATCGCCTGATGAGGGGTACCGGCCACCGGTGCGGTGAGCCGGTACCGCCGCGCACGCGGTGTAGTGTTTGCCGGTCCGACCGGCGGGTGACCCACGTGAGGTGCCATGACAGTGCGGCGGTACCCAGTGGCGGTCCTGCTCGTCGTCGTGACGGTGGCCCTGGTCGTGGTGAACGGTTTCGCGTTCTGGGGCGACACCTTCGCCCTGTGGGTCGACGACGCCATGCAGCTGAGCGCCGGGGTCGCGGCGGTCGTCTGCGGCGTCCTGGTCGCGCGCCGGGTCCGCGGGCACCAGCGCTGGTGGCGGGTGCTCGTCGCGCTCGGCATGGCCGGCTGGTCGCTCGGCCAGTGCGCCTGGTCGTGGTACCAGCTGGTCGACGGGCGCGGGCTGCCGTCGCCGTCCCTGGCCGACGTCGGCTACCTCAGCTTCCCGGTGTTCGCGCTCGCCGCCCTGTTCGTCCTGGCCCGGGCGCGGATCCGGCCGGACCGCGAACGCTTCCAGCCCGCGCAGTGGACCGCGCACTTCGGCGTGGCGGTGGTGCTCGACGGCCTGATCGTCACCGGCTCGCTGTTCATCCTCACCTGGACCGCGGCGCTCGGGCAGCTGGTCCGGGCGACCGCGCCGGACAAGCTGACCTGGTCCGTCGCCATCTCCTACCCGCTCTCGGACCTGGTGATCGTGGTCGTCGCCGTGCTGCTGGTCGTGTTCGACCGGGTGGACCGGCCCTACCGCGCGAACCTGCTGCTGGCCGCCGTCGGGATCGTCGCGCTGGCCGCGTCCGACAGCGTGTTCGCCTACCTGGTCAGCATCGGCGCGGAGAGCATGAAGCCGTGGTCGGACGGCGGGTTCGTGCTCGGGCCGCTGTTCATCGCCTTCGCCCTGCTGGTGACACCGGGGCAGCGGCGCCGCGACGAAGCGAGCCCGGCGGGCGGGGTCGACTGGTGGCAGCTCGCGCTGCCGTACGTCCCGGTCACCGCCGTCGCGCTGCTGATCACCGGGCAGCTGCTGGCCGGCGCCGGACCGGACGGCGTCGAGGTGTTCGTCGGCGTGCTGGTGGTGTTCCTCGTGCTCGCCCGGCAGCTGCTTTCCTTGCTGGACAACAGGTTGCTGCTGCGCCGGGTCTACGACGGGCAGCAGCAGCTGACCCACCAGGCCTACCACGACCCGCTGACCGGGCTCGCGAACCGCGCGTTGTTCGCCGACCGGCTGGACCGGGCCGTCGAGATCCCCGACCGGCCGCTCGTGCTGATCTTCGTCGACCTGGACGACTTCAAGGAGGTCAACGACCGGTTCGGGCACGCGGGCGGCGACGTCCTGCTGCACGCCGTCGCCCAGCGGCTGCTGAGCTGCGTGCGCGCCGGCGACACGGTAGCGCGCTTGGGCGGCGACGAGTTCGCGATCCTGCTGGAAGGCGAGCTGGACGCACCGCAGGCCGTGGCCGACCGGATCCAGGGCGTGCTGCGGCGGCCGTTCGCGGTGCACGGCACGCTCGTCTCGGTCCGCGCGAGCATGGGCCTGGTGGTGCCGGACCCGGCCGAGCCGCTGGTGACGTCGGACGTGCTGCTGGGCCGCGCGGACACGTCGATGTACGCGGGCAAGCGGCTGGGCAAGGACACGACGGTGGTCTACCGGCCGTCGCAGGACGGGCCGCCGGACTTCCCGTCGGCGTTGCGGCGGGCGAAGGGCGGCATCCCGGAGGGCTTCGGCCTGGTGTTCCAGCCGATCGTCCGGCTGGCCGACGAGACCCCGGCGGCCGTGGAGGCGCTGGCCCGCTGGACCACGCCCGACGGCACGGCGGTCTCGCCCGAGACGTTCGTCCGCGCGGCCGAGGGCGCGGGCCTCGGCGCCGAGCTGGACGCGCTGGTGCTGGACCTGGCGTGCCGCGAGATCACGGCGGCCGGGCTGGACCTGACGGTGCACGTGAACGTGTGCGCGAGCCGCCTCGGCGCGGCCGCGCTGGAGCGGAGCGTCGCTTCCGCGCTGGACCGCTACCGGCTGCCGGCGTCCCGGCTCGTCGTCGAGATCACCGAGACGGTGCCGGTCCCGGACCTGGCGGCGGGGGCGGCCGCGATCCGGCGGCTGCAGGAGCTGGGCGTGCGGGTGGCGCTGGACGACTTCGGCGCGGGCTACAGCTCGCTGACGGTGCTGCACGCGCTGCCGGTCGACCTGATCAAGCTGGACCGGTCGCTGACGACGGGCGTGCAGCCGGAGCGCGACGCGGCGTTGTGCCGGGCGCTCGTCGGGCTGTGCGCGGACCTCGAGCTGGACGTCGTGGCCGAGGGGATCGAGACGGCCGAACAGGCGTCCCTGGTCACTCGCGCGGGATGCACGACTGCCCAGGGGTACCTGTACGGCCGCCCCGCTCCGCTCTCCGCGCTGCGCCTGTCGACGATCCCGGCAGGCTGAAAGCGAATGCCATGAAGGGCACCCTCATGGCTCTTATGTCCATGAGGGTGCCCTTCATGGCATTCGGGTCAGTCCGCGTGCACTCCTGGTGGGAGGACGCCGAAGATCGTCGCCGTCGAGCCGGCTCCCTTGCGGTTGATCGGGCCGCCCGCCAGCACCCACGCCCCCGTCGTCGGCAGGGCCTTCAGGTTCGCCAGGATCTCCAGGCTGATCCGGTGCCGCTGGTACACGAGCTTCGACACCGTGTACGTCTCGTCGGTGCCGACGTCCGGGCTGAACGTGTCGGTGCCCGTGCCGCCCCGGCGCCCGAGCCGTCCGGTGTCGATCAGCCATTGGACCGCCGGGATCGAGAACCCGGGCTGGTGCAGCACGCCGTCCGCGCCGGTGTTCGGGTAGGCCGGGGTGCCCCACTTGGCGTCCCAGCCGGTCCAGAGCACGACGACGGACTCGTCCGGGATCCGGCCGTGGCGCTTCTCCCACGCCTTGAGGTCGTCGATCGTGACGCCGTAGTCGGGGTCGGCCGCGGCCTTCGCTCTTATGTCGATCTTCACGGCGGGCCGGAATAGATCCGCCGGGTCCATGTCGTCAGCCAGGGGCTGGCCCGTGTTGAAGTGGCCGGGCGCGCCCCAGTGCGTTCCGGTGTGCTCGCCCTCGCGGACGAACTGCAGGTAATAGCCGTCGTCGGGGATCGTGGCGATGGTTTCCAGCGTGAAGGCCGGGTCGCCGGGGAACACGTTGGTCGTGGCGGGATCGTTGACGTGCGACAGGTTGACCAGGTTCAGCTGGTCCAGCCGCACCGGCGGCGTCGCGGGCTGCGCGGCCTGGGCCGTCCGCCCGGACACCGCGGCGCCGAACACCCCGGCCAGCCCGGCGGCCAGCACCCTGCGTCTCATCGGCATGGAATCCCCTTTCACCGGAACACCGCCCGTGCGGTGAGCCTGCACGGTGATATCACCCGAGCCGCGCGGGGCCAAGGAGTTGCGCGAGGATGGACGTTATGGACGACGACATCGAAGACCACGCCGACGAAGGCATCCTCGACCCCGAGGACACTTTGGTCGACCGCGACGAGCAGGCGGAGGGGTATTCACCGCCGGAACGCCCGCGGGGCACCGAAGAATGGGGCACGACCGCGCGCGAGACCGCCGAAGGCGAGAGCTGGGAAGGCCGGCTGGCCCGCGAAGTACCGGACGTCGCGGATGAAGAAGGCGACGGCCTCGGCGACAGCGACGACACCGACGGCGAGCTGATCGACGACGAGGTCGGCGACGTCCGCGCGGGCCGCCTGGTGGCGACGGACGAGGGCTTCGGCGCGGACACCGACGAAGAGCTGTACGCGTCCGACGCGGGCATCGACGGCGGTGCGGCGTCGGCGGAGGAAGCGGCCGTCCACGTGATCGACCCGTCGCGCCGCTGGTGAGGTGACGGACGCCCGGAGTTCGAGGGAGTCCGGGGCGTCCGTCACCACCGGATCGCCAAGGCCGTTGGAGTGACAGCCTGCGGGGAAGACGATCCGGTCCTGCGGCCGTGACCGGTCACGAGCCGCCCCCTCGACGGTTCGTGCCGGCAACCGGCGACGAGGACCACGGTGCCGGACCGGCCTTGCACAAAGCTTTCCCGATCCTTTCCGGGCGTCGATTACAGTGGGCGGCCGGACGTGCACAGCGCGGGAGGAGGACGGCGGGCCGGTGCGGTTCAGGCTGCTGGGCGAGCTCGAAGTCCGCGTCGACGGCCGTCCGGCCGAGATCCGGCGCCCCCGGCTGCGGGGGTTGCTCACCGCGCTGCTGACCGACCTGAACAAGGTGGTCCCCGCGGACGTACTGGCCGAGCGGATCTGGGGCGAGCGGCTGCCGGTCAACCCGCGCAACGCCTTGTACAGCTACGTTTCCCGGCTGCGGACGGCCCTCGGCGAGGCCACGGTCGCGCAGCGCTCGGGCGGCTACCTCCTGACCGCCGATCCCGAAGCCGTCGACCTGCACGTGTTCCTGCGCCTCCTCGGCGAGGCGGCGGCCGCGGGCGAGGACGAGGAGAAGGCCGGGCTGCTGACCCGGGCCCTGGCCCTGTGGACGGGCGAGCCGTTCGCCGGCCTCGACACGCCGTGGTTCGCCAACCTGCGGGAGACGCTGGAGAACCGCCGCTTCGCCGCCCGGCTCGACCTGGCCGACGTCCGGCTGCGCGGTGACCGGGCGGGCGAGCTGATCCCGGAGCTGACCGCGCTGGCCGAGGCGCACCCGTTCGACGAGCGGCTGCGCGGGCAGGTGATGCTCGCGCTCCACCGCGGCGGCCGTCAGGGTGCCGCGCTGCGCGAGTACGACCGGATGCGCCGCCTGCTCGCCGAGGAGCTCGGCACCGATCCGGGGGCGGCGCTGCGGCGGGTGCACGAACAGATCCTGCACGGCGATCCGCGGCCGGCCCCGGTCGTGGCCCGGCCGGTGCCGCACCAGCTCCCGGCGGCGCCGTCGTCGTTCGTCGGCCGCGACGAGCTGCTGGCGGTGCTCGACCACGCCGGCGAGGCGGCGGGTCCGGTGGTGATCTCGGCCATCGGTGGCGCGGGCGGGATCGGGAAGACCTGGCTGGCGCTGCACTGGGCGGCCGGCAAGCTCGACGAGTTCCCCGACGGCCAGCTGTACGTGAACCTGCGCGGCTTCGACCCGGTCGCCGAGCCGATGCCGGTTTCGGTGGCGGTGCGCGGGTTCCTGCACGCGCTCGGCGTCGACGGCGCCGCCGTGCCGCCGGACCCGGACGCGCAGCTCGCGCTCTACCGCAGCCTGCTCGCCGGGAAGCGCGTGCTGGTCGTGCTCGACAACGCGGCCGGCACCGACCAGGTCGTCCCCCTGCTGCCCGGCAGCCCGGCCTGCCGGGTGGTCGTGACCAGCCGGCACCGGCTCGGCGCGCTCGTCGCGACGCACGGCGCGCGGCCGGTCTCGCTGGACGTGCTGTCCGCGCCGGAGGCCCGGGAGCTGCTGGCCCGGCACGTCGGCCGGGACCGGCTCGACGCCGAAGCGGGCACCGTCGACGAACTGATCCGGCTCTGCGCCGGGTTGCCGCTGGCGCTGGGGATCGTCGCGGCGCGCGTGGCCACCGCGCCCGAGCTGCCGCTGCGGCTGCTGGCCGAGGAACTGGCCGACCACTCGGCCCGGCTCGACGGGCTCGACACCGGCGAAGCCGGCCTGAGCCTGCGCACGGTCTTCTCCTGGTCCACGCGTCAGCTGGCGCCCGGTGCCGCGACGGCGTTCGGCCTGCTGGCGCTGGCCCCCGGGCCGGACATCGGCCTGCCCGCGGCGGCGGCACTGGCCGGGCTCCCGGCCGCCGCGACGCGCACGGTGCTGCGCACGCTGGAGAACGCGCACCTCCTGACGCGGGGCGCGAACGGCCGCTACCGGATGCACGACCTGGTCCGGCTCTACGCGACCGAAGAAGCGGTCCGGACGCTGCCGAAAAGCGCTCGCGACGACGCGCTGCGGCGGGTGACGGACTTCTACCTCCAGACGTCCTGGCACGGGCACGTCGCGCTCGAGCCGATCGGGCGGCCCATCCGGGTCGGGTCGCCGCTGTCCGGGACCGAGGCCCTGCGGTTCGCCGACCGGGACGAAGCGCTGCGGTGGTTCACCGCCGAGCACGCGTGCCTGACCGCCGCGACCGAGCTGGCGGTCGAGCGCGCCTGGCACACGCAGGTCTGGCAGCTGGCCTGGCTGATGAACGAGTACCGGTCGCGCCAGGGCAGGCTGGCCGAACGGGAGGCCGCGGCCCGGCACGCCCTCACCGCCGCGGAGCGGCTGGGGGACGTCTCCGCACAGCTGGCCGCGCACCGGATCTTCGCCTCCGCCAGCATCTTCGCCGGCCGTGCCGAAGTCGCGCTCGAAAGCCTGCCCGGGGCGCTGGCGCTGGCCGAACGGGCCGGCGACCGGCTGCACCAGGCGTACCTGCACTACGTGCTGGCCGGTGCCGAGGAGTACCACTCCGGCGACTACCACGCCGAACGGGCGCACGTCGAACGCGCGCTCGCGCTCATCGAACCGGACGACGACCCGCGCTTCTACGTCAAGGTCCTCGACCTGATCGGGTTCTGCCACCTCCAGTCGGGCGACCGGCTCGAGGCCCGGCAGTGGCTGGACCGCGCCGTCACGGCGGCCCGGAAGTACCGCGACCTCGACGGTGAAGCGCACGCCGTCGGCAACCTGGGGTACGTCGCGCTCCGGGACGGGGCCTGGACGGCGGCCATCGAGCACTTCGAGCGGGCCGTCGAGGTGCTGCGGACCATCGGGAACGTCCGGCACGCGACGTTCTTCCTCGTTTCGCTCGGCGACTGCTACCGCGCCGTCGGCCGGCAGGCGGACGCGCACCGTGTGCTCCACGACGCGCTCGACCGCTACCGGACGAATCCGGAAGGAGCGAGGCGCAAGGAGCTCGAGGCGTGCCTGCTCGCGCTGTCCCCGTGAGCCCACGGGGCCGGACCCACCCCCACGACGGGTCCGGCCCCGATTTCGCGAGCGGCCTAATCCTTTCCCCCGTCCGGCGCGTGGGGTAGGCGGCAGAGCGGTCATGTCCGGATCCGGCCGGACCCGCCCGCGCTGCCGGAAGGGGACACGGGATGCTCGAGGGGCTGCTGACGACCGGCGCGGGTGCGCTGTACGACGCGATGGTGCGCACGGGGCCGCTACCGCTGGACGACCCGCGGGCGCAGAGCCCGGAGATGCGGGAGCTGCTCGACCGCGGGTTCGTGCGCCGCGACTACCGCGACGACCCGGTGATCGCGCCGATGGAGCCGGTGCGCGCGGTCGACCACGCCATCCTGGGCGCGCAGCAGCAGCTGCTGGAGCAGCAGCGGCAGATCGTCGCGGCGCGCCAGCAGCTCGACGTGCTGCAGGCGGTGTACCGGTCGGCGAACGGTTCGGGCGGCGACGCGGCCGTCGAGGTGCTGACCGACCCGCGGCGCATCGGCTCGCTGTCGCTGGAGCTGTGCCTGTCCGCGCGCGAGGAGTTCCTGACGTTCACGACGCGCCACTTCAAGCGCAAGCCGGACGCGAGCACGGTGATGCGCCTGCCGGACGCGGTGACCGAGCGCGGAGTCGTCCTGCGCAACGTGTACGAGCGCGCGGCACTGGAGTTCGAAGGCGCGAAGGAGGTCGTCGACGCGAGTGTGGCCGCCGGCTGGACCATGCGGGTGGCGCCGGAGCTGCCGATGAAGATGGTGATCGCGGACCGCCATTCGGCGCTGGTCCCGCTGGACCCGAGCGGAATGGACGGCGCGCTGTTCGTCCGCAGCCCGACGATCGTGGCGTCGCTGCGGATGCTGTTCGAGCTGGTCTGGAGCCAGGCGGTGGCGGTGCAGGGGCCGGGTTCCCAGCCGCGCCACGGGTTGACGCCGACCCAGGCGAAGGTGCTGGACCTGCTGGCGACGGGCATGACGGACGGCGCGATCGCGCGGCATCTGGACGTGAGTGAGCGGACGGTCCGCAGGCACGTGCAGGGGTTGCTGGAGGCGTTGCAGGCGGACAACCGGGTGGCGGCGGTCTTCGCGGCGACCCGGCTGGGTTGGCTGGGCTGACGCCGGGCGCGGCTCAGCTGGTGCCCTGGCCGAGCCAGCCGGGCCGACGCCGGCGCGGCTGAACTCGTGCCCCGGCTGAACCCACTCCAGCGCGGGTCAGCCCGTGCCCGCGGCTCGGCGCTCGCGCCCGTCCGGAACCGCGCCGCTACTCCAGCTTCCGGCACTCCGGCGGCCCCTCGGTCCAGATCCACACGCAGACCGGCTTGGGCTTCCCGACCGGACCACCGCCGGTCGCCGCCGAGGCTGCCGGGGCTGTCAGTGCGCCGAACGAGGCCGCTCCGATCAGTGCCGCGGCCAGGCCGGTCCAGGCTCGCTTGCGCATTTCGTCCTCCCGCGAAGTGATCTTCCGCCGCCAACCTAAGGCCGGGGCACCACGCACCGGCAGGGGCGGGTTCGGCCACTGTCCGCTTCCGGCCACCGCCCCCGGCCGGAAGCGGACGTTGGCCGCCCTCGACCGGTGTGCTCGGCGCCGTTCGCTCCTACCGTCGGGGCATGGGTGAGGAGGCGCCCCCGCGCTGGTGGGCCGAGGAGGGCGCGCGGCCCCGGCCGGAGCCGGTGGGCTGGTGGCCCGAGGCCGACACGCTGCACTGGGTCCAGGTCCGCCCCGACGACGACCCGCCCGGCTAGCACGCCCGGCCGCCAAACGTCTTAAATGAGTCATTCAGGACCTCCCACGCCCTGAATGACTCATTCAAGACACTCGCCGCCGGCTCACCCGCTCAAACGCGGTTGTACTCGCGGACCGCGTCGAGGTACTCGGCGATCGCGTCCCGGTTGCGCAGCAGGCACTCCGCGCGCCGTGCCATCCGGTCGCGCTCCTGCTCCAACGTCGCGATCATCTCCGGGGTCGCGTCCGGGAAGTAGATCGCGCGGGGCTTGTCGAGGCACGGCAGGATCTGTTTGATGATCCGGGTGGGCAGCCCGGCGTCGAGCAGCCCGCGCACCTGGATCACCCGGTCGATCGTCGCCGCGTCGTAGTCGCGGTAGCCGTTCGGCCCGCGCGAAGCGATGATCAGCCCCTGCTCCTCGTAGTACCGGAGCAGCCGGCGGGCCGTGCCGGTGCGCTCGGACAGCTCGCCGATCCGCATGTGCGCCACCTCACGTAGACCTTCACACGTATGTGAAGGTTCGAGCATAGCGGCATGACGACCACCGCCCTCCCGGCCCGCACCGCCCTCCTCGCCCTCACCACCGCCGCGTTCGTCACCGTGCTCACCGAGGCGCTGCCCGCCGGCGTGCTGCCCGGCATGAGTGCGAGCCTCGGCGTCGGCGAGTCCGCGGCGGGCCAGGCGGTGACGATCTACGCCCTCGGCACGGCCCTCACCGCGGTCCCCCTCTCCGCGGCCACCGCGGCCTGGCCCCGCAAACGCTTGCTGCTGGCCGGGGTGGCCGGGTTCGCCGTCGCCAACACCGTGACGGCGTTGTCTCCCGCCTACCCGCTCACCATGGTCGCCCGGTTCGTCGCCGGGGTGGCCGCGGGCGTCGTCTGGGCGCTGCTGGCCGGGTACGCGCGCCGGCTCGCGCCCCCGGAAAACCAGGGCAGGGCCATCGCGATCGTGATGGCGGGCATCCCCCTGGCCCTGTCGCTGGGCATCCCGGCCGGGACGTTCCTCGGCGGCCTGTTCGGCTGGCGCTCGGCGTTCGGCGTCATGTCGGCGATCGCCGTCGTGCTGCTCGCCTGGATCGCCGCGCGGGTCCCGGACCAGCCCGGGCAGGCCGGCGGCCGGGTGCCGGTCCGGCGCACGCTCGCCGTGCCGGGCGTCGTGCCCGTGCTGGCCGTGACGCTGGTGTTCGTGCTGGCCCACACCGTGCTCTACACCTACGTCGCCGCGTTCCTCGGCCACGCCGGGATGGGTGACGCGGTGGACGTCGTCCTGCTGGTGTTCGGCGTCGCGTCGATGGCTGGGATCTGGGTCGTCGGCGCCCGGATCGACCGCGCACTGCGCACCCTGATGGTCCTCAGCACGATCCTGGTCGCGGTGGCCGCGACGCTCCTGGCGGTGTTCGCGGGCAGCCCGGCGCTGGTCTACGCCGCCGTCGCGCTGTGGGGCCTCGGCTGGGGCGGCGTCCCCACGCTCCTGCAGACCGCCGCCGGGAACGCGGGCGGCGACGCGGCGGACAACGCCCAGGCCATGCTCGTCACGCTGTGGAACGCGGCGATGGCCGCGGGCGGTGTGCTCGGCGGGGTCCTGCTCGACGCCGCCGGACCGGCGTCGTTCCCCTGGACGCTGCTCGCGCTCCTGGTCCCGGTGCTCGCCGTGGTGCTCGGCGCGCGGCGCAGCGGATTCCCGGGGCGATCCTGAGTGGACGAAGGGCCCGGGCGGGTTCGCGCCCGGGCCCTCCAGTTCGGGGGTTCAGCAGCGGCCGGAGATGGCCCGCAGCAGTTCCGCATCGGTGGTGTCACCGGAGAGCTCCCAGGCGAACACGCCGCCCAGCCCCTGCGACTTCGCGTACCCGGCCTTGGCCGACGCCGTCTCGGGCGTGTCGTAGCTCCACCACTGCGAGCCGCACTTCGCGTACGCCGTACCGGCGATCTTGCCGTTGGCCGGGCAGGTCGTCTTGAGGACCTTGTAGTCCTCGACCCCCGCTTCGTACGTGCCCGCGGCCGGGCCAGTGGCCGTGCCGCCCGGCTGCTTCTGCGTCACACCGTCCCAGCCGCGGCCGTAGAACCCGAGGCCCAGCAACATCTTCGACGACGGCACACCCTGGTGGCGCAGCTTCTGGATGGCGGCGTCGGCGTAGAACCCGGCGGTCGGGATGCCCGGGTAGGACCGCAGCGGCGAGTGCGGCGCGGTCGGCCCGGTCGGGCTGCCGCCCGCGACGAAGTAGTCGTAGGTCATCACGTTGTACCAGTCGAGGTAGCGGCTCGCCCCGGCGTAGTCGGTGGCGTCGATCTTGCCGTTCTTCGAACCGTCCGCGGTGATCGCGGCGGTGACGAGCTGGTGCCCGAACTTCGCGCGCAGCGCCTTCACCAGCGCCGTGAACGCCTTCGGCCCGCTCGCGTCGCAGGTGTTGCCGCAGGCGTTCGGGTACTCCCAGTCGATGTCGATGCCGTCGAAGACGCCCGCCCAGCGCGGGTCGTTGACGAGGTTGTAGCAGGACTCGGCGAACGCCGCGGGGTTCTTCGCCGCCTCGGTGAAGCCGGCCGACCAGGTCCAGCCGCCGAAGGACCACAGCACCTTGAGCTTCGGGTGCAGCTTCTTGAGCTCGAGGATCTGGTTGAAGCTGCCGTGCAGCGTGCCGGTGTCGGCCTGGCCGCTGACGCTCATGGTGGCGTCGTAGGGCATGTCGTGGTCGGCCCACGGGTCGCCGACCGCGCAGCCGCCGCCCGTGACGTTGCCGAACGCGTAGTTGATGTGGGTCAGCTTCGCGGCCGAACCGGACGTCTCGATGTCCTTGACGTGGTAGTTGCGGGCGTAGACGTCCCAGTCGGCGAAGTAGGCCATCACCTTGCCCTGGGACTGCCCGGCTTCGGCGGCGGGCGGCGCGACGACGGAGGCACCGGCCAGCGCCAGCGCTGCGACAGCGATGCGTTTTCTCATGCGAAGCAAGACATTCCCCTTCGACGGGCCGGCCGGTCGGACGCGCTGAGGCTAACAGGTCCAGACCACTGCGGACCAGACCGAAACGTTGTGGTCAAAGGGTTTCTCGGTACCCCCGGAGCCGGGCGCGGATTCACGGCGTGCAATGATCGGCCGATGACCGAGTTCGGCTGTGCGCGCTGCTCGGGCGAAGACGCCCTGACCGCGCTGGCGTTCTGCACGACCCGCCTGCGCGAGATCCACCGCCTCGTCGAACAGTCGCATTTCGGCATTTCGCTGCGCGCGTGCCCGGAATGCGGCCAGGCGTTCGCCGCGATCTTCACCGAGTTCGTCGACTGGACCGGCGGCGAGGACGCGCAGTACTTCGACTTCGTCCCGCTCACCGCCGCCGAGGTGACCTCGTTGGCGGCGCAGGGATCCCGGGTGGACCTCGTCCGCCTGGGCGCGCTCGGCAGCGTCCGGCGGCGGCTGTCGTCGAGCTGGCCCACCGGCAAGGAGAAACGGATCGCCTGGAGGACGGACACCCTCTCGGTGCGCGAAGGCTACTGAGGACGGTGCGCGGCCAGGCGGAGGATCGCCGCGGCCGAACGGTCCACATCGGCCTCCGTCGTCGACCAGCCGGACACCGAAATCCGCAGATATCGGCGGCCGCGCCAAGTGGTTCCGCCGAGCCAGCAGGTGCCGTCCAGCTGAACCCGCTCGATGACCGCGTCGGTGCGGGCGTCGTCGCCGAAGGAAACCAGGACCTGGTTGAGGACGACGTCGTTGCCGATCTCGGCACCGCCTTCGGCGAGGGTGCCGGCGAACCGGCGGGCCAAGCGGCAGCAGCGGTCGACGAGCTCGGCGACGCCGTCGCGGCCCAGTTCCCGCAGCGCCGCCCAGACCGCGAAGCCGCGGGCGCGGCGGGACGACTCCAGCGTGAGGTCACCCATGCCGGACACCTGGCCGGCGCCGGTCAGGTAGGCGGCGCGGTAGGCGATCGCCTCGGCGTGGACCTCGGGGCGCGCGCAGAAGACGAACCCCGAGTCGTAGGGGACGTTGAGCCACTTGTGCCCGTCGCAGGCCCAGGAGTCGGCCAGCTTGACGCCGTCGAGGAGGCTCGCGGTCTTCGGGTTGGCGGCGGCCCAGAGGCCGAAGGCGCCGTCGACGTGGATCCAGGCGTTCTTCGCGGCGGCGCGGGCGGCCCGGATGTCGTCGCAGGCGCCGGTGTTCACGTTGCCGGCCTGCAGGCAGACGATCGTCGGGCCGTCTTGGACTTTCCGCGCGAGGTCGTCGACGTCGATGGCGCCTTGCGGCCCGGCCTTGACCGCCTCGACGGCCCGGGTGCCGAACCCCAGCAGCCGCAGGGCGCGATCGACGGTGGCGTGCCGCTCTTCGCTCGCGATGACGCGGACGCGCGGGGCGCCGGCGAGCCCGTCGCGTTCGACGTCCCAGCCGGCTTCGGCGAGGACGTGGTGCCGCGCGGCGGCCAGCCCGACGGTGTTCGCGGCCTGCCCACCGGTGACGAAGCCGGCGGAGGCGGTGGCGGGGATGCCGAGAAGGTCCTTCAGCCAGTCCCCGGCGACCGCTTCGGCGGCGGCCGCGGCCGGGGAGAGGACGGCGTTGAAGCCGTTCTGGTCCCAGCCGGTGGCGAGGACATCGGCGGCGGTGGCGGCGGGCAGAGCACCACCGACGACGAAGCCGAAGAACCGCGGCCCGGCGGTGGCGACAAGCCCGGGTTCGGCGGCGCGCGCGAGTTCTTCGAGGACGGTGGCGGGTGGAGTGGGGTCTTCCGGGAGGGCGCCGCCGAAAGCACTGCGGAGGGCGGCGTGGTCGACGGCCCGGGCGACGGGCCGATCGGCGAGGGAAGCCCGGTGGTCGGCGGCCAGCTCGGCGGCGCGGGCCAGGAGGTCACGCAGTTCGTCCACGGAGTGACTGTAGGCCGGATGGGGCCGGGTGGTCGGCCGGTTTCGGTCGTCGCGGTCGGGCTGTGCGGGGCGCCCGCCGAACGCGAGACCGCGCCCGTGCTCGGCCACCAAGTTCCCCTAAGCCGCCTTCGGGTGGGCCGCGCGGCGGTTCTCCCTGGCCAGCTCCACCGTCGTCGCGATCCTCCTCTGCCGCGTCTCCGGCCGCTTCGCCTTCGCGATCCACTCCAAAATCAGCCGCTTCGACGACGGCGGGAAAGCCGCGAAGTGCGCCGCCGCAGTCGGGTCGAACGCCCGGCGCAGGTCCGCCGGCACCACTCCGTCCTGCGCCTCGGCCAGCGCGTCCCACGTCCCCGTCCGCCGCGCGAGGTCGACCATTGCCTGCCCCGGCGGCATCATCAACCCCGCCGATGTCAGCCGGGCCACGCGCTCGCGGTTCACCTTGCTCCACGTGCTCTTCGGATTCCGCGGTGTGAAGCACAAGTACGTGCTCGAAGCGTCGCGCCGCAGCGCCTTGCTGTCGATCCAGCCGAAGCACAGCGCCTGCTCCATCGCCTCGTGGACCCGCACGCCCGGCTCCGCACTCCCCGCCCGCCGGATCACCAGCCACACCGACGGCACCGGCGCCGCCGCCAGCCACTCCCGCCACTGCTCCACCGACGTGACCTTCAGCACCGCGATGCCTTCCAGAGTCTCCATGCCCACATCGTCGCGGGTTAAGTGTTCATCTTCTGAGCACTTTCACGCGGGAACAATCGGGCGCCGCCCGGCGTAGCGTCCTGGTATGGAGACTGCGCTCAGCACCGACCGGCTCGTGATCCGGGCCTGGACGGTGGACGACGCCGAAGCCGCGTTCGCGATCTACGGCGCGGAAGACGTCACGCACTGGCTTACCCCCGCCATGGACCGCGTCGGCGACGTCGGCGCCATGCGTGCCGTCCTGAACGCGTGGCAGGAAGCGCAGCCCAACCTCTGGCCGCCGCGCGGGCGCTGGGCCGTGGAACGCAAGGAGGACGGCGCCGTGATCGGCGGCCTCGGCATCCGGCTGCTCCCGCCGTTCGAAGAGGACCTCGAGCTCAGCTGGCAGCTCAGCCCCGGCGTCTGGGGCCAGGGTTACGCGTCGGAGGCGTCGCGGGCCCTCATCGAATGGGCGTTCACGCAGGACACCGACGAGCTGTTCGCGGTCGCCCGGCCGAACAACACCCGCGCGATCGCCGTCGCCAAGCGCCTCGGCATGCAGTGGGTCGGCGAGACCGACAAGTACTACAACCTGCGGCTGCAGGTGTACCGGATCCGGCACACCGACCTCATCGACTGACCGGCTCCAGCAGGAAGACGCGGATCTCGCGATCACCGGCACGCACGGCGTAGCGGTCGTAGGCCGGCCAGTAGGACGCGACCGCGTCCCACATCTCCTGACGCTCGTCGCCGGCCAGGAGCCGCCCGGTGACCTCGACGGTCCGGCCGCCGATCGCGACCGTCGCCGCCGGCCGGTCGAGCAGGTTCGCCGACCACGCCGGGTGCGCTTCGCCACCCCAGTTCGAGCCGATCACGACGTACGCGCCGCCGCGCTCGACGTAGAGCAGCGGCACCTGCCGCGGCTCGCCGCTACGGCGCCCGATCGTCGTGAGCAGCAGCGTCCGCAGCCCGACCGCGGCGCCGACGCCGACCCGGCCGCCGCTGATCCGCAGCAGCACCCGGTCGGCGGGCATCAGCGCCCGCCCCAGCACCGCGAACGCCTTGCTCTTCCCGAACCCCGCGAACACCCCGCGCAAACCGGCCACGGTCGAACCCTAGGTCACCACCCCGACGGCGCCGGGGGCGGCACGACCGGCGGCCGGTCGTCGCACGTGATCGTGTTCGGCAGCAGCCAGGGTGCGAGCCAGCTGGAGTTGCCGCCCAGATCCGTCAGCGTGAACTCCGAGCCCGTCGGCGGGAAGTTGAACGAGCCGCAGTTGTTGACGCCGACCGCGCCGACGTTGCGGGCGCCGACGTTCCGGAACGACGCCGACCCCGCCGACCGCGCGCTCAGCACCGACGTCCCGGCGCCGTCGATCCGCAGGTCCGCGAACTTCAGCCCGGTGATCGAGTACTTGTCCTTCACCGGGAAGTCGCTGACCAGCATGATCGCGTTGTAGGTGTTGTCGAGGAAGTGGTCGCCGGTCACCGAGACGTCCGCGGCGATGTCCTGCTCGAGCGCGTAGAACCAGATCGCGCCGAGGCCGATCTTCCAGTTCAGCTCGAACGTCCCCGCCCGCACGGTCGTGTTGTCCGCGATCCGCAGCTTCCCGCCGAACGGCAGGGCCCCGAACCGCGAGCCCACCTGGATCGCGCTGCCCTCGCGGATCGGGTCGGCGACGAGGTTGCCCGAGACCGTGTTGTCGACACCGCCGTACAGCGCGATCCCGTTGGCCAGCACCGGCGTCTGGACCGTGTTGTGGTCGAACGTGTTGCGCGCGTCCTGGGCCTTCTCCGCCCACATGGCCAGTCCGTCGTCGCCGGTGTTGCGGACGAAGTTGTTCGCCACCACCGAATCCGTCACTCCCGTGTGGAAGTTCAGGCCGTCGGCGATCTGGTCGGCGATGACGTTGCCCGTGACGCGCGTGTTCCGCATCGGCCCGTCGAACCACAGGCCGACCTTCGTGTGGTGCAGGTACAGGGAGTCCACAGTGGAGTCGCTGAGCGCACCGCCGATCGCGTTGACCTGGTCGGTGTCGATGCGTTCCCGGACGTCGCCCTCGATCGCGAAACCGGAGAGGTGGACGTTGTGACTGCCGCCGGCCGAGGCGTCCTTGCCGTAGAAGCCGACGCCGGTGTGCACCGACCCGTCGGGGGCCGGGGTGCCGAGCGCCACCTCGTGGCCCTTGACGATCGTGTACCAGCTGCCGGCGCCTTCGATCGTGACGTCGTCGACGACGATGTGCCGGTTGACCTGGTACGTCCCGGGCGGCAGGTACACCTTGAGGTGAGCGCGCCGCGCGAAGGCGATGGCGCGGTCGAGGGCGTCGGCCGAGTCGCGGCGGCCCGTCGGATCGGCGCCGAACAGCAGCGCGTTGGCCGCGAAAGGAACCACCCGCGGCGGCGCGACGAGCTCGGAGTCGAGCAGGTCGACGACCGTCCACGCGGCGGCGCTGCCGGCCGGGACGGTGAGCCGGACCTTGTCCCCCGCGCGGTAGGAACGGCCGAGCAGGAGCCGCTGCTCGTCGTAGAAGTGGCTGGGACGGAACGGCTTGCCGATCACCGGTGCGGGCGTGGTCGCCGCGGGCACGCAGGAGCACTCGGTGATCCACCAGTCCGGGTGCAGCAGGTCCGCGCCGGGATCGTTGGTGAACGGGTACTGGTTGTACAGCCACGAGTACTGCGAGGTCAGCGTCATCCGCTGGCGGTGCGCGCCGTTCACGGTGACGTCCAGCGGCGCGGTGATCCCGCCGCCGCCGGGCGCGTCCGGGATGCTGTAGCGGACGGTGATCGCGTTCGCCGCCGCCGGCAGCGTGAACTCGACGTACTGCTCCGGCGTCACCTTCACCGCCCGGCGGCCGGACGCTTCGGACGGGAGCGTGTAGGCCGAGCGGTCCGGGCCGAGCACGACACCGTCGGTGCGGGCGTTCTCCGCCTCCTGCTCGAGGAAGCCGACGCTCGCGCCGCGGCCGGCGACCAGCGCCGGGTCGAGCGCGGCCCGCGTGACGACCGGCCGGTCGGCGGCCGACGCGGGCGTGGCCACCGGGAGCAGGGCGGCGACGGCGACGAACACGGTGGCGAGGGTGCGGCGCGCCATCACGAACCTCGATTCTCGAGTGGAGTGCCGCGGAAGAGTAGGTCGCGACTCGCCTCTCACACAAGCTTTTGCCAGAACTTACTCTGTACTTGCACGCATCAGTACGGAAGTTGCGCAACCGGACGTCTGGCAGGGTGGGCTCATGACGCGTCCCGAAACCGCCGCCGAAGTGTTCGACGCGCTCGGCAAGGACTACGAACACGCCTTCCGGAACCTGGCCGAACAGCGGGCCGCGATCACCGCGCTGGCCGGGGAACTCCCCGCCGGCGCCACCGTGCTCGACCTCGGCTCGGGAACCGGACGCCCGACCGCCGACCTGCTCACCGCGGCCGGCCACACCGTCACCGGGTACGACGTCGCGCCCAAGATGGTCGAGATCGCGCGCGCCCAGGTGCCCGCGGCGCGGTTCGAGGTCGGCGACATGCGCGAACTGTCCTTCGAGGCCGCCACCTGGGACGCGATCACGGCGTTCTTCTCGACGCTGCAGCTCCCCCGGGCCGACCAGGAGACGATGCTCGGCCGGTTCGCGGGCTGGCTGAAGCCCGGCGGCCTGCTCGTCTTCGCCACCGTGCCCGCCGACGTGGACGGCGTCGACATCGTCTTCATGGGACACCCGGTGCGCGCGAGCAGCTTCGCCGCGGACGTCCTCGCCGGGAAACTCCGCGCGGCCGGCCTGGAGATCGTCCGCGAGGAGCAGGCCCTGTTCGTGCCCGACCACGCCGAAGCCGGGCCCGAGCCGCACGTCTACCTCACCGCGCGCAAGCCTTCGTGAGTCGATCGTCGCGTCAACCCCTCACCAGGCCGACCACTCGGTGGACATGAATTTTACTCAAGTTCGTGCGTATCCCGGGCCGCGGAGCCGAGCTAAAGTGAGGAATGGGCATCGAAGCTCTCGCCAGGCCAGTGCCTCGCGAACACCGGGAGCTGGTGCGCGAGATGCTGGCCAGACTGCCCGAATTCGCCGACCGTCTAGCCCGTCTGCTCAGCGAAGAGGACGAGTTCTACCGCCAGGTGGAGCACGTCGCGCCCGGTGAGCTGCGCCAGGTCTGCCGGGCCAACCTCGAGCGCGCGCTGACCGCGCTGGTCGACGGCCGCGGTCTCGCCCTCGACGCCGCCCGCAAGACCGGGCTCGTCCAGGCGCGCCAAGGCATCCCGCTGCCCGCGGTGCTGCGTGCCTTCCGCATCGGCGGCACCTTCGTCTACGAATCCCTGCTCGAGCTCGCCGGGCCGGAGTTCCTCAACCCGACCCGGACGATCGAGATCAACTCCTACGTCTGGAAGGCGATCGACCTCTACTCCGACGCCTTGACCACGGCGTACGAGCAGGTCGCCGCCGAGCCGTCGCACGCCGACGCGCGCCGGCTGGACGACCTGCTCCGCGGCCGGCTCCCGAGCCAAGCCGACATGGAGGCCGCCGCCCGGCACCTCGGCCTGCCGACCGCGGGCATGTTCGTCGTCGTGGTCACCGAACGCGTCGAGCCCGACGGGCAGGACACCGTCGAGGCATTGCTGCGCGCCCGCCGCTGGCGCTCGGCCTGGCGGCCCGGCGGCGAGGCGGGCCTGGTCGCGATCGACCGCATCGAGGACGTCCGGCGGCTGCGCGAAGTGCTGGGCTCGTTGCCGGTGGCGGCCGGGATGAGCAAGCCGTTCAGCGGGTTCCCCGACGTCCCGGACGCGCTGCACCGGGCCCGGATCGCCCGCCGCTCGCTGCCGTCGGGGACGGCCGGTGTGGTGGTGTTCGGCGACTCGCCGGTGACGACGCTGGTCGCCGCCGCGCCGGGGATGGCCCGCGACGTCGTGCGGTCCGCGCTGGCCGGGGTGCTCACCCTGCCGGGCGCGGAACGCAAGGTCATGCTCGACACGCTGCTCGCGTGGTTCGCCGGCCACGGCTCGGCGAAGGAGGCCGCGGACCGCCTGTTCGTGCACCCCAACACGGTCCGCTACCGCCTGCGCCGCGTGCAGGACCTGACCAAGCGCGACCTGACCGACCCCGTCGACATCGGCGAGCTGTACGTCGCCCTCGAATCGGTGCGCCTCGACCCCGGACCGGGTGAGTAACCCACACCTCGCACCCCGACGCCGATTGACTTTCGATAGATATCCAGCGATAGTCATCGCATGTTGACCGAAAGACGCGCGGTCGCCGCGCTCCGGGTGTTCCTCGTGGTGCTGTTCGGCGTGCTCCTCGTGTTCCAGACGCTCTCGTTGCCGGGCGGGATCGCGTACACGACGAGCCAGAACCCGCACGACGCGAACCTGCGCTGGCCGCTGACCGCCATCGCGGTGTTCCTCGTGCTGTGCGTCCAGGTGGTGCTCGTCGCGACCTGGCAGCTGCTGACGCTGGTCAAGAAGGACCGGATCTTCACCGCGGCGTCCCTGAAGTGGGTCGACGCGATCGTCTGGGCGATCGGCGCCGCGTGGCTGGTGTTCGTCGGCATGCTGATCTTCGTCGGCTTCAACGCGGACGACCCGGGGATGCCGATGCTGCTGTTCCTGGTGACCGTCGGGATCACCGTGCTCGGCCTGCTGATGGTGGTCATGCGCGCGCTGCTGCGCCAGGCCACCAGCCTGCGGACCGATCTGGAAGCGGTCATCTGATGGCGATCGTCGTGCGCATCGACGTCGAGCTGGCCAAGCGCAAGCTGAGTGTCGGCGAGTTCGCCGAGAAGGTCGGGCTGACACCGGCCAACATCGCGGTGCTGAAGAACGGGCGCGCGAAGGCGGTCCGGTTCAGCACGCTGGAGGCGATGTGCCGGGTGCTCGGCTGCCAGCCCGGAGACCTGCTGGAGTGGGTCGACGAGTAGCGCTCACCGCGAGTTGCCGGCTCGGGCGCGGCCGAACCGAAACCGGCCGCGCCCCTAGTGCTCACCCCGGTGGCGGCGGGCGGCGACTGCGGCCGCGGCGAAACCGTGGTCGAGCATCTCCTTCTCGTACTCCCCGACCGCGTCGAGCAGCGGTGCGCCCGAAACCAGCCGCCCCGTGAGCAGGCCCGCGTCGTGCAGGGCCACCCCCGCGCTGATGCCCGCCGGCGGCATCGGGTGCGCCGCGTCGCCCGTCAGGGTCACCGGGCCCGGTGCCCACGGCTCGGGCCGCTCGGACGTGTACACGCTCGACGGCACCACGTACGCCGGGTCGCTCAGCCGGATCAGCGCGCCCAGTGCCGGGTGCCAGTCCGCGAGCGTCTTCGCCGCCAGGTCGATCAGTTCGCCGGCGCCGAGCCGGAAGAAGTCCGGGCCGAACACGCTCGACGACGCGGCCGCCGCCCACATCACGTAGTCCTCGCCCGGCGGGAAGCCGAACTCGGCCGGGTCGCGCCGGAAGCGCTGCGCCGCGAGGACGATTCCGCGGCCGTCCGGGCCGGCCACGCCGAGGAAGCCTTCGAGCGCCGCGTCCGGGGTCAGGTCGCGGGCTTCGGCGGTCAGCGGTGTGCGGCCGTAGATCAGCCGCGCGTCGTCGACCGTCACCGGGAAGTCCGGCAGCAGCTGCCGCCGGATGCCGGAGCCGACCCCGTCGGCGGCGACCAGCAGGTCGCCGTCTTCGGTGGTGCCGTCGGCGAACCGGACGCGCACCCGGTCCTCGGGCAGCAGCGTGTAGCCGGCGAACTCGGCGCCGAAGCGCGTGCAGCCGGCGAGGTCGCGCAGCATGATCCGGCGCAGCGTCAGCCGGTCGACGGTGATCCCGGCGGCATCCGGTGGCACCGGGATCTCGGTGAAGGTCCCCAGGTCGGGGCCGGCCACGGTGACCCCGCGCCCGGTCCGGCACGACGTCGCGGCGGCCTGCTCGTACGCCTCGGCCGGCAGCCATTCGCGCAGGGCCGCGTCGCCGTCGCCCCCGATGTGGATCCGGTAGCCCTGGGCGCGGGCGTCGACGGTGGCGTCCCGTTCGAAGAGCAGGACGTCGATGCCGTGCCGGCGCAGGCCGTGGGCCAGCAACGGGCCGGCCAGCCCGGCGCCGCTGATGAGAACTCGCATGCTTACCCCCGTGGCGAGATGGTCTCAGCTGAGACCATCTCGGATGCTAGCATTTCCCGCCATGGAGGCTCAACCGGTCGATCCGACCGCCATCGGCATGCTGCTCAACCGCGCCCACCGGCTGGCCCGCGCGCACGCCAACGACGCGGCGCGGCCGACGGGCATCGAGCTGCAGCACGCCGGCGTGCTCTCGGCGATCCGGGCCGGCGGGATCAGCAGCCAGCGCGAGCTCGGCGCCGCCCTCGGCGTCGACAAGTCCACCCTGGTCCGGATCGTCGACGACCTGGAGCACCGGAACCTGCTGCGGCGCCAGCGATCCCCGAAGGACCGGCGGGCGTACGAAATCGTGATCACCGAGGAGGGCGAGCGACGGCTCGCCGAGGCGAACGAGCTGTTCGCCGAGGCGATGACCGGCTTGCTGAAGCTGTTCGACGACGAGGAGCAGCGCCGGCTGCAGGAGCTGCTGAACCGGTTCGTCGCGCAAGCGTCGTGAGTGAGAAACAGTGTTCTAACCCTGTTTCTCACTCACGACCAGCCGCGGCAGACCGGCTAAGCCGCGTCGGCCTCCACCAGGCGGGCCAGTTCCAGCAGCGTGCTCTCGAAGCCGGGACCGGCGGTGAGCGCCACCGTGAGCGGACCCCCGCGCCGGCCGTGGCCCACCGGGAGCGTCACCGCCGGCTCCGTCCACTGGGGACGGTCCACACCGGCCGAGACGACCACGTCCGGCCGGGTCACCACCCGGCGGCGGCCGCCCGCGTCGAGGTCGAGCACCACGTTGCCGTGCAGGGAAAGCAGCGCCGCGACGTCGGCGACGGCGTCGCGCAGCTCGCGGTCGGCGATCGAGTCCGAATGCGCGCCGATCGCCGCCCGGGAGGGCTCGCCGCCGAGTCTCGGCACGATCACGCCGAGGTCGCCAGGGGTGCAGGCGAGCACGCGGATGCCGGGCACGCCGGCCAGCGGGTCGGTCAGGGTGATTCCCGCGCTCGCGGCGACCGCCACGATCCGGGCCCGCCAGCGCGCGGTGGCCGCGATGGCGACCATCGAAGGGTCCTGGGGCAAAAGGGATGCTCTCCTTTGCGGTCCGGCGCGGCGGAGGGTGGATCGTCCGATGGTGGGCCCATGCCCGTTGTGCCCGGGAACAAACATGTTTGGTCACTTGGTCCGAACGGCGGCGCACATGCGGCCTTCCGGTGGCACCGGGTGCCTGTGACCGCCGGTCACACTTTGACGTGCGGCGTGGCGCGGGCCACTATCCGCAGCACCTGATTACCGCCGGGTAATTTGCGTGTCGACGAAGACCGACCCAGGAGGACCGTTGCGACGTGCTTTCGGCCTGATCTTGCTGGCACTGGGCGTTTTCGCGGTCGCCGGGGCGGTGCTCCTCCCCACGTACGTCTACCCCAAGCTCGCCAAGGTGCCGCTCGACCAGGACTCCACGTCGGTGCTCGAAGGCACCGCGAGCAAGGTCCTCGCCGTGACCGACGACGGCTCCGGCCCGGTGTCGAACATCCGCGAGAACGCCAAGCTGACCGCGGTGGCGCACGTGCAGGCGAACTTCGCCGCGCCGGAGATGCAGCAGGACACCGACTACGCGGTCTGGCTGCTGGCGGTGCAGGTCACCGACGACGCCGACAACACGGTGCTCAGCGCGAGCAAGCGGCAGGTCTGCTTCGACCGGCGCACCGGTGAGGGCTACGAGCCGAACGGCTCGACCGACCCGAAGTGCGACGCCAAGAGCAGCTACGTCACCGAGCTGAAGGACAAGGCCGACAAGGACGGCCAGAAGCCGCCCGAGACGAACGTCGAAAAGGCGCAGCCCGGCCTGAACTTCAAGTTCCCCTTCGGCACCGAGCAGCAGGACTACAAGGTCTACGACGACAACACCGGCGCGGCGGTCACCGCCCGCTACACCGGCACCGAGACGGTGAACGGGATCGAGACCTACAAGTTCGTCCAGGACATCCCGGACACGAAGCTCGACTCGAAGAAGGTGCCCGGCTCGCTGGTCGGCTCCGACCAGTCCACCGTGGACGCCGACCTCTACTACCGCGGCGTCAACACGATGTGGGTGGAGCCGGTCACCGGGATCCAGGTCAAGGTGCAGCAACAGCAGCACCAGGAGCTGCGCGTCGGCACCGGCGGCAGCTCGACGGTCGTGTTCGACGGGACGCTCTCCTACAACGGCCGGACCATCGCGCAGATGGTCGACCAGGTGGACGCGAACAAGGGCAGGCTGGAGTTCCTCTCGAGCACCGGCCCGCTCTGGCTCGGCATCGGCGGCGGCGTGCTGATCATCGTCGCGATCGTCGTGCTGGCCCGCCGCCGCCCGCCGGAGCCCCCGACGTCGCGCCGGCGCCGCCAGGTCGCCTACGCGGGTAGCTGAGTCAGCGCTTACGCAGGACCAGGACCAGATTCCACGACGCGATTTCGCGCAGGCCGGGAATCCGCACGATCCACATCGCCCAGCTCGGGTGGTAGCGCGGATACCCGGCCACGAAATCGGCGAGCGGCGTCGTCTTCGCCCAGCGGAGCGCGGCGCCGACCGAAACCGGGAACAGGCTTTCCCCGAATTTGTTCTTCGGCTGCTTCCCCAGTTTCCGGGAATACCGCTGCCGGGCGTAGTACCCGCCGAGGAAGTGCCACGGCGCGGTCTCGTGGCCGCCCCACGGCGAGTACCACGGCGTGAAGGACGCGAAGATCGTGCCGCCGGGCTTGGTCACCCGGCACATCTCGTCGAGCATCACCCACGGCTCGCTGACGTGCTCCAGCACGTTCGACGAGTAGCAGACGTCGACGGAACCGCTGCGCACGGGCAGTTCCGTGCCACTGGCGCGGATCATGTTCTCGCCGGGCTCGCCGCGCGCGGACAGCTCGCCTACGTCAGGGTCGAGGCCGAGGTAGACCGCGCCGGCCGCGCGGAAAGCGTCGGAAAAGTAGCCCGGGCCGCCCCCGACGTCGAGCACCGTTCGCCCGGACAGCGGAGCGTGCGCCGCCAATTGCCGGACCGAGTCGCCGGCCAGCGCGGAATAGAAGCCGTCCGGGTTGGTCTGTTCGGTGAGGAACGTGCGGAAGAGCGTGACGGAACGCCCCAGCGTGGCCTGATGAGGTCGGTCGAGCACCGGATTACCTACCATTGAACCGTCGCTTTCCCGAATACGTTCCTCTACTGTGTACGCACCGGTAACCTAGCATCGTCGCTACAGTTTGGATAACCCGATGGAACGACCTCGAGTGCTCCTCGTCAACTGGCGCGACACCGGCCACCCCGAAGGCGGCGGGTCGGAGCGGTACGTCGAGCGGATGGCCGAAGGGCTCGCGAGAGCCGGGTACCGGGTCGAAATCCAGTGCGCCGCCTACGCGGGCGCGACCGCCGGCGAATGGCGTGACGGCGTCCGCTACCGGCGGCGGGGCAACAAGTTCGGCGTGTACGCGCACGCGCTGCGCGCCATTCGTCAAGCCCGTGCCGACCTCGTGGTCGACGTGCAGAACGGGATGCCGTTCTTCGCCCGGCTGGTCGCCGGCTGTCCCGTGCTGGTGCTCGTGCACCACGTCCACAAGGAACAGTGGATCAGCGCGCTCGGCGAGACGCTGGGCCGGGTCGGCTGGTGGATCGAGTCGCGGCTGGCACCGTGGGTGTTCCGGAAGTGCCGGTACGCCACGGTTTCCGAAGTCACCAAGTCGGAGCTCGGGGGCCTCGGGATCGGGCGCGAGCGCGTCACCGTGGTGCCCAACGGACTCGACGCGCCGCCGCCGTGCGCGTCCGAACGGGACGCTTCCCCGACGCTGGTCGCGGTGAGCAGGCTGGTGCCGCACAAGCGGATCGAGCACGCCATCGACGTCGTCGCGCGGCTCGCCCGGCGCTGGCCGGAGCTGCGGCTCGAGGTCGTCGGCCAGGGCCCGTGGGACGAAGTGCTGCGCGCGCACGCGGCTTCGCGCGGGGTGGCCGACCGCGTGGTCCTGCACGGCTGGGTCGACGAGCAGGCCAAGCACGAGATCCTCGCGCGGTCGTGGCTGCACCTGTGCCCGTCGGTCAAGGAGGGCTGGGGCATCGTCATCATGGAGGCCGCGGCGCACGGCGTGCCGTCGGTCGCCTACCGCGCCGCGGGCGGCGTGGCCGAGTCCATCGTGGAGGGTCGCACCGGTCTGCTGGCCGAGGACTTCGACGACTTCACCGCCCAGGTCGACGGCCTGCTCGCCGACGGCCTGCGCCGGGCGGAAATGGGCCTGGCCGGGGCCGAGCGGGCCGGGCAGTTCAGCTGGGACGCGAGCGTCGGGCAGTTCGAGTCGCTGGTCCGGGACGTCTCCGGGCTCCCCGCACCCCGGCCGCGAGTTCTGGGTCAGGTCCCGCGCGGCTCGGCGCTGGCGTCGTGAACGGCGTCCCGGAACTCGTCGAGCAGCCGGTTCGCCGCGGCCGCGTCGAAGTCCTTGCGGCGCGCCCGCACGGTCACCGTGGTGACGCCACCCGTGGTCGCCGCCCCGAACGCCACCCCTGAGCGACCGCTCGCGGCGGGGTAGAACGCCAGCGAGCGCACGGTGTCCCCGGTGGACACCACGCCGAGGTTGGACACCAGGAACGTCGAGCCGAGCCGGCTCGCCAGCAGCCGCGTGCCCAGCCGGGCGAGCCGGCTGCTGCGGGCGGGGAAGTCCGGTTCCGGCGGCTGGTTCCCCAGCACCGCGGCGACGTCCGCGCCGGGGCCCAGCCGCAGCCGGAAGAACGCGCTGTCGTGCACCGGTTCCGGCGCGGCCCCGGAGCGCCATGACGCGCCCAGCGCGGCGACCACGCGGGCGGTGCGGGCGCCGTGCGCGCGGTTCCAGCTCGCGGTGGCGCGGGCGGCGGCCGCGACGAACCCCGCGGCCCCCAAGCGCAGCCGTGGCTCGTGCCGGGCGGCGAAGACGTCTCCCGCGGCCTCTTCACGCCGGTCGGGCGTGATCCGGCCCGGGGGCGCGAAAAGCGCCTCAGCGAGCCGCTGGACGGCCGAGAGGGCAAAGGGTTTGCCGCCGTCGCGTTCGCCGATCCCCCTCGCCGCCGAGGAAACCGGGACGTCGAGGAGGACGCCGAGCAGCGAAAGCAGGCCGAGACCGTCGAGGGCGCCGTGGTGCGCGGCGACAAGCAGCGTGGGCTCCTCGGCGCGGACGGCGACGCGCAGAAGCGGCGCGGTCCGTTCGTAGGGCGCCGAAGCGAAGCGGTCGCGAGTGGCCGGCAGGTCGGTGGTCCGCTCGATTTCGGGCACGGCACCGAGATGCGGGTACTGCTGGACGGCCGCCGCGAGCCGGGCCCGGAGCTTCTCCGGTTCGGGAGCGGCCGTGCCGAGGTCCGCTTCGAGGAGGATGCTCCAGGAAACGGTGGGGTCGCCGTAGAGCCCGACGACGCGGTGCGCGTGGTCGGAGGCGAGCCGGGTCACCGCGTCAGCGGTTCCCGTAGAGCTTGTTCGGGTGGTCGGCCGGGTTGTACTTCACCTGCGCGTTGAGCTTTTCCTGCACCTGGGCCGAGCTGTCCGGGTCGGCACCCTGGGTGAGGGCGAACCCGGCTCCGGTCGCCAGACCGCCTCCGATGATGACGGCGGCGACCACGCCGATGATCGTGCCCACGTGTCACTCCTTCTGCGGCGGGGAACTCCTGCCGCGGCCCAATGTACGCATCGGTAACATGAGGCACAACAGTGCGACGCACAGCGACGCGAGCACTACTCCGTTCGCCACCAAGGCGGGCGCCCACGAGATCGCTTTCACCGCGGGCACACCCGGGGTCCGGTAGAGCGTCAGCCAGTCACCCGACCACACCGGCGTCGCGCCGGCGAGCAACCGGGAATCGACGGAGCCGGGCGTCCCGTGCTCGACGAGGATCCAGCCGATGCCGGCGGCGGTGAGCTCCTGGGCGGACGTCGCGGCGCGGACGTCGCCGATGCGCGGGTCCTCCCCGGCGATGCGGTCCTGTCCCACTTGGAGCGTGTCGTCCATCAGCACGGGTCTCGGGAGGACGCGCGGCGCCGGGTCGAGCTGCGTGCGGTCGTCGTTCCACGCGAACCCGCGGAACGCCGAGAGCGGCAGCGTCAGCACGTCGCCGGGGCGGTCACCGAGCACTTCGGACACTGCCCGCCAGTCGGCCGGGTACTGCACGGTGGCGAGCCGTCCCCAGCCGCCCCAGGCCAGGTCCGGCATGGTGAGCAGGGGGAAGACGGCCGCCGCCGAGACGAGCGCGACGCGTCCGCGTTCGGTCTTCAGCTTGGTCGCGGCGACCTCGATGGCCAGCGCGAAGCCCAGCGCCAGCGGCAACGCCCACCAGGCGACCCATTTCTGGGCGTCCCGCAGGAGTCCCGCGCCGGGCAGGTGCCGCGTGGCGGCGGTCAGCAGCGCGTCCCCGCCCGGCAGCGTCGCCAGGGACGCCAGCAGCACGCCCGCGGCGCCGAGGCCGAACAGCGAGCGGGCCGGCGCCTTCCCCCACCGCCGCGCGAGCGGCGCGAGGCCGGCCACCGCGATGGCGGCGACGATGACCGTCAGCACCGGGGTGAGGGGCAGGGACCGGCTGCCGGGGACCGTTTCGGCGTTCCAGATGCCGCCCAGGCCGAGCACGCTGAGCAGCGCGGGTCCCCAGCTTTCGGGGCGGGCGCTGAACGCCGTGACCCCGGCCGGGTCGGAGTAGGTGCCCTCGGCGTTGAGGAAGGTCGGGACCAGCCACGGCAGGTTGAGCACGATGGCGATGGCGAGTGTCTGCCAGAGACGGCGCGAGCCGGCGACGACGGCCATGACGACGGCGGCGAGCACGCCACCGGGCGGGGTCAGGACGGCCGGGGCGCACGCGAGCACCAGCTTCGGCAGGGCGTTCGGCTCGTGCTCGCGCGCGGCGAGCCCGGCTTTGACGATCCAGGGCAGGCAGGCGTAGGCCAGCAACAGCGGCCAGTGGCCGATGAACAGCCGCTCCGCGACGTACGGCGTCCAGGCGTACGCGGTCGCGGCGACGAGCCGCGTGCCCAGGCGCTCGGTCGGGACCAGGCGGCCGGCACCCCAGGCGGCGCCGAAGATGGCCAGCAGCAGGACGATCTTTTGGACGACGTCGCCGGGCAGCACGGTGGTCGCCAGCGCGACGGCGGCGTCGGCCGGGACGGACCGCGGCAGCGTGGCGCCGATCCCGAAGGCGTCCGGCACGAAGTACTGCCGGGGCGCGAACACCATGTCGTAGGACAGGACGAACCCGCGGCCCAGCAGCGGCGCGCAGACGGCGAACGCCAGCAGAGCGGACACGACAGGGAGCGCGAGGCGTCTGCCCGGTGCGTCCACTGCCCTTCCTTTCCGTTGCCCGCGCGGTTAGGGTCCCTGGAAATTACCCGCCGGTAATGGGAGCCCGCCGTTGAGCGTAGCCACCGAAGCGCCGGCCCGGACCGGCAACCGGGTCGCGGCGATCCTCGTCTCGCTCGCGCTCGCGGGCAACAACGCGGGCAGCTACGTGCTGAGCCTCGCGGCCGCGCGGATCCTCGCGCCCGGGGCGTTCGGGGAGCTGAGCTCGCTGCTGGCGGTGCTGGTGATCGGCGTCGTCCCGGCGATGGGGCTGCAGACGGTCGTGGCGCTGCGGGTGGCGCGCTCGCCGTCGCTCGCTCACGGTTCGCTGTTCGCCTTGGGGCTGGTGACGAGCGGGATCGTCGCGACGGCGGCGTTGACGCTCAGCCCGTTGCTGGTGCTCCTGCTACACCTGGGGTCGCTGACGCCGGCGCTGCTGGTGACGGCCGCACTCGGGCCGTTGACGCTGCTGGGCGTGTTCCACGGCGTGCTGCAGGGCGCGCACCGGTTCGCGCTGCTGGCCGGGTTGATCGCCTTGGAGGGGCTCGGCAAGGTCGGCGGGTCGTTGGTGGGCCTGCTGGTGACGGGGACCACGACGGGCGCCCTGGTGGGGACGGCGGTGGGGTCGCTGGCGGTGGTCGTGGCGGGCTGGCAGGTGTGCGGCCGCCCGCGTCCGCGCTGGGCCGACCGCCACGGCGTCGAAGTACTCCATACGGCGCAGGCGATGCTGGCGCTGGTGCTGCTGGTGAACCTGGACCTGGTGCTGGCGCGGCACACGCTGCCGTCGGCGTCCGCCGGGGAATACGCACTGGGGGCGATCGTCACGAAGATCGCGTACTGGCTGCCGCAGGCGGTGGGGGTGCTGGTGCTCCCCCGGTTCGCCGCGTCTTCGGGACGGCGCCGGGTGCTGCCGGTGGCGTTGGCGGTGTGCGCGTCTCTTGACGCTTTCGTGCTGCTGGCATCTTTGGTGCTGGGACCGTCGTTGCTGTCGTTGATCGGCGGGGCGCGGTACGCGGGGAGTTCGATGCCGGTGTGGCCGTTCGCGCTGGCCGGGTCGATGCTGGCGCTGGTCCAGATCCTGCTGTACGCGCGCCTGGCGGACGGCGACCGCCGGGTGGCGGTGCTGATGTGGGCGGCGGTGGGCGTGGAGGCCCTGCTGATCACGGCTTGGCTGCACGCATCCGCGGCTCAGGTGGTGACGGTGGCGGCCTGCTGCGCGGGCGGGTTGGCGGTGGCCGGCGCGATCCTGGAGCTCCGAGCCCGCCGCACCGGCTGAGCACCCGTGATCCAAGCCGTGACTCGCGTGACTGGGCCCGGATCTCGCGTGATTGAGGCCGGAACTCGCGAGTTCCGGCCTCAATCACGCCAGTTACGTTCCCCGTCACGCGAGTTACGGGTCTGAGCACACGTCCTAAGCCGGTTCCGTCGGGTTCTCCTTGCGGGTGAACCAGTCCACGCACGTCGCCACCATCGCGGCCGCCGCCAACAGCAGCGCTGCCTGCGTCACCGGGCCGTACGCCCACTCCTGGCCGTGGCCGAGGATCCGCCCCGTCACCGACACCACCGCCGCCACGGTCATTCCGCCGAACGCCAAGTACCTCGGGGCGCCGTCCCAGAACTGGCGCGCCAGCAGGCATGCGATCAGCAGCACCACCGGCAGCATCCCGCCCAGCGCCACCAGCAGCACGATCAGCGCCACCGGCACCACCGCGCCACCCGGCACCACCGGGAACGACCGCCGGCGCGCCGGCCAGAAGACTCCCGCCAGCATCAGCGCCACCGCGAAAGCGCCGATCAGCAACGACGTCCGGTACGAAGAGTCCGGGGTGAACGCCAGCGACACCACTCCGCCCGCGCCGGCCGGGACGATCCATGCCTGCTGCCAGCCGTCGACGCGGGTGCGGGCCAGCTCGCGTCCGTCCAAAGTGGCCACCCAGCCCGCGTTCGCGTTCTCCGGGACCGCCAGCACCGCCTCCGCTCCCGGCGCCACCTTCACCGACCGCGACGCCGCGTCCCACTTCTCCACCTGCACCGCGCGGTGCACCGGCGGTGACGCGGCCACCGAAGGACGCAGCCACAGGTCCTGGACGACGAACGAGTCCGACCGGTCCGTCCGCAGCTCGTGCCCGCCGGACGGCAGGGAGATCCCGCCCTCCGAATCCCGGCACATCCGCAGCTCCAGCGGCCGGTGCGCGGTGATGTCGGACAGCGTTCCCTGCACCGACGTCCGGTAGTCGAGCCCGTCGAGGTGGACGTTCGGCCCCGAGCCGCACGGCACCGTGAACGCCGGGTCCGGCCCGGGCAGGAGCCCGTCGGTGCCGGACAGCTCCAGGCTGCCGATCCCCACCGTCGAGCGGGCCGCGGGATCGTCGTCGTCCCCGGGCAGCACGACCTGCAGCTGGTCGGTGTCCAGGGGCTCGAACGACGCCGACCCGCCCGCGTCGAGCTGCACCGAGCGCGATCCGGCGCGACCCACCAGCTCGACCTGACGCGGGACCTGCGCCCCACTCGAGGGCGCAACCCCGATGTGCAGCCCCGAAATCCGCTTCGTCCCGGTCCAGCCGAGGGTCAACGTCGGCCGCAGGTCGGTGACGTCGGGACGCCACGTCGTGCCCGCGTCGCCGTCGACCGCCGCGAAGCCGCCCGCCGCCGGGTCGCCCGCCAGCTGCGACGTCGATGTCACCGTGACCCCCGGCAGCTGCACCGGGTTCTTCCCGCCGCCCGCGGGCAGCACCGAGCCGCCGACGAGGAACGTCTGCTCGGCGGGCGTGCTGAACAGCCGCCGGATGCCGTCGGGCTCTTCGCCGTCCCGCGCGGCGGACGCGTCGCACCGCACCGCGCCGTCGGCGGGCAGGCACGCGTACCGCGGCTGGGCGCCGCGTGTGAACGCGAACCCGGGCGCCGGCCCGGCGGGCAGGTCGGCCGGGACTTCCAGCGCACGCTGCGGCTCGGTGCCGGGAATCGTGAGCTCCGAGATGCCGACGTTCCCGTCCTGCCGCCCGACCACCAGCGACAGCAGCGTGACCCGCACCTTGCGCGTGACCCCGGCCATGACGGAGTAGGTGTGCGACCCCGCGCCGCGGATCACCTGCTGGTCGATCGAGCCGTTGTCGGTGGTGATCCGGATCCGGGTCGGCGGCCAGCCCACTCGCAGGTCGTCCACCATCTGCAGGTCCACGGCGTTCACCAGCCGCGGGGTGTCCAGCTCCACCTCGAGCCACTGGCCGACCGGCCCGGTGAACGACGACGAGTGCCACGCCGTGCGCGGGTCGCCGTCGATCGCGGCGAAGGGCTGGTGCCCCGGGTCGGACCCGCCGAACGCGTCGGCGAACGACGCGGCCGTCGACGCCGTCACCGCGCGGATGCCCCGGTAGGCGGCGACGGTCTGGTGCTCCTCGCCCGGGAACGGCAGGACATCACCGGCCGCACGCTGCTGGCGGAACGCCTCCCCGGCGGTCAGGGTCTGGCTGAGGTTGTCGCGCACGCCGCCGACGTTCCGCTCGGCGCGGCGCAGGCCGTCGGTGACCAGCCGCGGTCCGCCGGGCGAGCCGCCGTCGCCGGTCAGCACGGTCGGCGTCGCCGGATCCAGCTGGCCGGAGTCGATCAGCGGGAGCAGGTTCTCCGGGCCGCCGCTCACCGTCGGGACGTCCGTTGTGGACGTCGCGGTGGCGAGTGGCACCTGCTGGCGGACCTCGTAGATCTCGAGCGGCCCGAACTCCGCCGCCTTGCCGATGCCGGGCGAACCGGCCAGCCCGGCCCGCAGCGTCGCGATCGGCGGCGCGGTGTTCCGGTCCCGGTCGATGTCGTTGCGCAGCAGCAGGAACCGGTACCCGGACCGCGCGAGCAACGCGGCGAGCCCCGGGTCGCCGCGGCCGTCGGCGAGCGCCGCGTCGACCGAGTCCATCAGCCGCGTGTTGCCTTCCGACCCCAGCGGCACCTGGTTGCGGACCGCCCACGGGCTCTTCGCGATCGCCTGCGCGGGCTCGTCGACCGTGCGGCCCCAGTCGTACTCGCCGAACCCGGTGGCGGGCAGCAGCAGCGTCCGCGCGTTCGGGTCGGCCTTGGCGACGTAGCCCATCGCGTCGTACCAGTAGCCGGGCACCTCGTCCCAGCCCGGCCCGGACCGCAGGTTCAGCAGCCACGCGGGCGCGGCCATCACCAGCACCAGCAGCAGGCCCAGCGCCGGCCGGACGAACCGGCGCGCGGACTTCAGCCGGGCCGGGCTCGAGATGCCGTGCACGAACGCCAGCATCAGCGGCAGCCGCAGCACCGGCTCGAACTTGTGGACGTTGCGCAGCGGGGCGAGCGGCCCGTCGAGCAGGTGCCGGACCTGCTCGGCCAGCGGGCTGTCGAGCGTGCCGACGTAGCCGATGGTCAGCAGCGTCAGCCCGGTGACGACGCCCAGCACCAGGAACCGGCGTTCGGGCAGGCCGCGGCGGGTCAGGCCGAGCAGGCCGACGCCGGCGACGAGCCCGGTCGCCAGCATCAGCACGGGGTTGTCGATCAGCGACCAGCCGCCCGGCCACCACGGCGTGCCCTGCACGACGTAGGCGACCCATTGGTTGGTTCCGCGCAGCACCTCGAACAGCGACATCGGCGCGGTCGTGTTCGTCGCGGACTCGATGTAGTCCAGGAACGGCAGGCTGTATTCGCCGAGCAGCAGCAGCGGCAGGATCCACCACAGCGTCGCGCCGACGACGAAGACGAACCACCACAGGACCAGTTCGACGTGGTGGCGCGTCCACTTGCGCGTCAGCAGCCACAGTCCCGGCAGGACGAGCGCCATCACGACCATCGCGCCGTTGACCCCGCCCATGCACAGCACGGCGACGGCGGACAGCCCGGCGGCGCGCCGCGGCGAGCCGATCGTGCCGGCCCGGACCAGCGGGACCAGGACCCACGGGAGCAGCACCGCGGGCAGCATCTCCGCGGACAGACCGCCGATTTCGGTCAGCATGCGCGGCGCGAGCGCGTACCCGAGCGCGCCGATCAGCCGGGTGCGCTCGGTGCCGAGCTTCATCGCCCGTGCGAGCAGCAGGGCGCCGCCGAACGCGGCCGAGAGCAGGACCGCGCCCCACAGCCGCTGCGCGACCCACGCCGGGATGCCGGCGGCCTGGCACAGCGCGAAGAACGGGCCCATCGGGAAGAGGTAGCCGTACGCCTGGTTCTGCAGCTCCCCCGCGGTGGCTTGCGGGTTCCACAGGTGCAGCGCGCGGCCGAGGAACGCGAGCGGGTCGACGGCGAGGTCGAGCTTCGTGTCGAACGTCGTCTTCCCCGGCATCTGCAGGAACGACAACGTGGTCAGCGCCAGCACGATCCACGTGCCGGGCCGCCGGAAGAACGCGCCCACCGAGAACTTCCGGGCGCCGCCGGAGGGCGGGGCGTCGTCCCGGGACCGTTCGCGGGTGGCGGTTACCATCCGGTAGATACTAGGCCGAAACCTGGCTACGATGTGCCGACGATTTTCCCGAGTTCAGGCAGGTGCGCCATTCCCGAAGAGTTGGTGGCGGACGGCTTCGCCGACGCGTGGGCTCTCGCCGAGCCGGTCAAGGGCTGGATGACGCGCGCGCAGGGTGAGGCGCTGTGGCAGGCCGCGCGCCGGCTCGAAAAGGGCGACGTCATCCTGGAAATCGGCAGTCACCAGGGCAGATCCACGATCGTCCTCGGCGCGGCGGCCCGCACGGTCGGCGCCACGGTGATCGCCGTGGACCCCTTCGTCGACGGGCGGCTGTTCGGCGGATCGCCGACGCGGCAGCTGTTCGAGCGCAACATCCGCCAGGCCGGGCTGGACGACGTCGTCGAGCTCGTCGCCGGTTACAGCACGGAACTGCGCCCTGACTGGGACCGGCCCATACAGCTGCTTTACATCGACGGCAAGCACGACTACTGGACCTACACCGACGACCTGCGCTGGTCGGCGCACCTGCCGCCGGACGCGGAAATCCTGGTCCACGACTGCTTTTCCTCGATCGGCGTCACGCTCGGCACGATCGCGAAGGTCCTCTTCGGACGCCGGTACACCTATGTGGACCGGGCGACTTCGCTGGCGCGGTTCAAGCTGACGCCACCGTCCACGGCGGACCGCGTGCGCGTGCTGGCGCAGCTGCCGTGGTTCCTGCGCAACGTCGGGATCAAGGTGCTGCTGCGCCTGCGGCTGCGGCCGGTCGCCCGGCTCTTCGGCCACGACAGCCCGTACGACCCCTACTGAGTCACCGGCTTCCCGACCTCGACCTTCGCGACGCACACCGGCGCGCCCGCGCTCGACAGCTGCACGGCGATGTGGTCGAAGAGGCCGTCCACTGGCAGGTACAGCGAGTGCAGCCCGGCCTGGAACCACACCGGCGTCCGGTCCACCAGCCCTTCGCCGCCGTCGGAGGTGAAGTAGTCGATCTTCAGCAGGTGCCGGCCCAGCATCGGCGTGTCCAGCGGGATGCGCACCTGGGTTTGGCCGACCGTGTACCCGCAGTTCGGCACCGTCCCCGGCACCCCGCGGGACTCCGCGGCCACGCCGGTGATCTGGTGCGGCGTGCCGGTGGCGTCGAGCAGGTGCATCCGGTTCGTCGGCTGGTCGAAGTGCGTGCCGGGCACCAGGCCGGCCACCCGGGACGCCTGCGAGTCCGCGCCGAACCACTCGTGGACCACATCGGACGGCACGAACGTGTCGTAGAAGACCAGATCCGGGTCCTCGGCCACGGCCGCCCGGACGTTTCCGAGGTACTGCGCGGAATGCTCGAACCGCAGGGCCGGTGCGAGCCGCGAAAACCCCACCGCGGAGCTGACGAGCAAAAGCACGCACACCACTAGCGCGATCGGCCGTTCACGCTTTCCGCCGGACGGCGCAACTTCGCCCGGTGGCAGAAACGCGAACGCTCCGCACAGGGCGGCCACGAGCGCCAGTTCGGCGAGGTACCGCGGGTCGTCACCGGCGGCCGGGCCGACTTCGCGCAGCCGCGTCAACGCCAGCAGCCCGACGTCCACGGCGAACAGGAACCCGAGCAACGCCCACGCGCGCCAGGCCCGGCGCCCGCCCACGCGCGCGCCGCCGACCAGCAGCGCCAGTGCCGCGGCGAACAGCACGACCACGACCGCGAACGGCGACGGCGCCCAGGTCGCGCCCGGGCCGGGCCCGGACCACGGCCCGCCGGCCAGCCCGGGCAGGAAGGTGTCGCCGAGCATCCGGCCGGTCAGGTCGGCGACGGTCCCGGCCGTCATCGGCGGGCCGGACGCCACCTGGCTCGAGGTCAGCGCGAGGTAGCTCCCGGCGAACGCGGCGAGCAGCGCCGCGTGCCCCGCCCAGTAGCGCCACCGCTCCCGGAAGGACTGTCCGAGCAGGACGGTCACGCCGGCGAGCAGCAGCGGGACCACGACGGCCTTTTCGTAGAACGCGAACCCGAAGAGCGTCCACGCGAACGTGCCGATCCACCACCGGCCGCCGTCGCGCAGGTAGCGGACGTGCCAGTACAAGGCCCCGACGGCCGCGAGCACCACCGGGACGATCTGGATGCCGTACGCCCACCACAGCGTCGGGACCAGCAGCAGCGTCGAGGCCGTGAAGACGGTGAACGGCACCAGGATCGCCCAGCGGCGGCCGAAGCAGCGCACCAGCAGGCACCAGAACAGCACGGTCGCGACCGCCCGCATCAGCAGCAGCGGCAGCACCAGGAGCGGGAAGTTCAGCGGCGCCCACCACGTCAGCACCGCCACGACGAAGAACCCGCCGGGGGTCAGGTGCCCGTGGTAGTCCTGGAAGAGGAACCCGAGGTCGAACGGCCCGGCCACGGCGGCCCGGTAGGTCATGACGAAGTCGTCCTGCGAGAGACTCCCGTGCAGTGCCGCCCAGGCGTGGAACGCGAACGGCACCACGCCGGCGACGAACGCGGCCAGGACCAGAACGGACGGTCTTCGCGCCACCCGTGGGGCGGGCTTTTCGGTCTCCACCAACACGGGTGTCCTCACTTCTTGCAGGCCGGCGGCTGGCACATGAGCGTGCTCAGCGCCTGGTAGAAGACGTCGGAGATCTTGCGCGGGTCCGGCGTGGTGAACGACTCGCCGCCGGTGGCGGCCGAAACCTGCTTCAGCTCGCTCGCGTCGATGTCGGGGCCGATGCCGATCCCGATCACCGGCAACGGTTTGCGCGGGTCCTGCAGCCGGCCCAGCTCCGCGAGCAGGCCGGGCAGCCCGACGGAGTCGCTGTCTTCGTTGCGGCCGTCGGTCATCACGACGACGACGTTGATCCGGCCGAGCTGCCAGTTCTGCCGCGCGTTCTGGTACGCGGCGAGGATCGAGTCGTACAGCCCGGTCGCGCCGCCGGCCTTCGGCTTGACCGCCTGCAGCGTCGCCACCCCGCCGCCGGCGAGCTGTTCCGCGATGGACCGCATCGGCAGCAGTTCCTTGTAGTCCTTGTCGCCGTCGAGTTTGGTGGAAAACAACCACAGGCCGATTTCCGTGGTGGGCTTGAACAGCCCGAGCCCCTGCGTCGCGGCTTCCAGGGTGAGCGCCATCCGGCTCCGGCCGGTGCCGGGAACGGTGGCCGCCATCGAGCCGGAGACGTCGAGCAGGACCTGGACGCGGGCGCTGAGGTTCGCCCCGGCCCACGCCTGCAGCACGCCGTACATCGCGTCCGGCGGGGGCGGTCCGGCCGGGCGTGGCGTGGCGTCCGTGCGGGTGTCGCGCGGCCGGTCGCCGAGCAGCTGCCCGGACGGGGTCCGGAACCCGGCGTCGGCGAACGTCTTCGTCGCGGTCTGGTCGAGCAGCAGCCGCAGGAACCGCTCGGCCACCGACCGCGAAGCCTCCGACGCGCGCGGCAGCACGACGTACGGGTAGTCGAAGCTCGGCACGCCGGCCGCCGGGTACGCGGCGACGAGCTTGCGCGCCAGCACGGACTGCTCAGACGCCGGCGACGCGGTGAACGGCTGTTTCACCGCCGACAGCTTGCGGATCTCCTCGGTGAACGCCGCGGCGGGGTCGGGCGCGTCCTTGGTCAGCTGCTGCAGGCCGATCAGCGCGGCGATCCCGGCCGGGTCGCGGCTCGGGTCGGGCAGCCCGACCGGGCTTCCCGCGAGGACGTCCGACCAGGACGGTGACTTCCCGGGCCAGCCGGCCTGTTTCGCGACCTCGTCGGTCAGCGCCAGCACGACCGGCGAGCTCGCCACCGACTGGCCGGACTCGGGCAGGTTCCACGCGCCGCCGTCGCGGGCCTGCAGCAGCCAGGTGCTCGACTCCGGCACCCAGACGTCGGGACCGTTCGCGCCGTTGGCTTCCAGTGCCGCCGCGGTGGCCGCCGACGCGGCCGCCGTGACCTCGACGGTGTAGCAGTCCGGCCCCGGTACCGTCCGGGCCAGCGCGGTGAGCACGGGCGCGATGTCGGGCGCCGCGGTGATGTGGACCGGCGTCGTGGTGTCGCAGCCGCCGGCGGCGAGGCGGTCGCGCAGGTAGTCCACACCGGCCCAGGCGAGCAGGGCGACCACGAGCAGCACGCTCAGGACGACGACCCGCGCGTCGAAGCGCCGGGATCGCGCCGGGTGTGCCGCCATGCACGTACCTTCCGTCGTGAAGTCTTGGCAGCTTGCCAGCCGGGTGAGCGGGAAGCCAGTACCGATAGCGGAAAGTCACCATCGCCGCGTGATCCCGTGGTGAAGGAATTGCGTGGTGCGGCCGTCTCGGTGACGGTCCGGAACTGCGTAACATTTGTGCTTGACGCCCGTCCCACATGGGTAACAGCACGATGGCGGATCGCGGAGACGATTTCGCCGTCCCCGAAACGGCGAACGGCACCGAACGGAGACGCAACCCGTGCGCACGATGTACGACGCGGTCACGGCCGCGAACATCCCCGCCGGCGCGGAGATGGTCGCGGGATACATCGACAAGATCAAACTGGACCCCTGGTCGGCCGCCGACTGGGCGCGCTTCCCCAGCGCGGTCAAGGTCACCATCGTCAAGAAAGCGAGCACGAACGACGGCCACGTCCTGGACGTCGAACCCGGCGACGCCAGCCCGGGCGAGGCGCCGGGCTGGGTCCGGATGCGCCGGGCGGCCGGCGCGGACCCCACGATCTACTGCAACCTCTCGACCTGGCCCACGGTGCGCTCGGCGTTCTCGTCGGCCGGCGTCGCCGAACCGCACTACTGGATCGCCCACTACAACGGTGATCCCGCGATCCCCGACGGTGCGATCGCCAAGCAGTACCGCGGAGACGTCGCCCCGGGCTACGACGTCTCGTCCGTCGCCGACTACTGGCCCGGTGTGGACGGAAACGGATCCGCCTCGACTGGAGTGGAGATCATGGAGCGCATCACCGTCACCCCGCCCAACGCCAACCAGAACACGGTGCGCGTGTTCTTGTCCGGCAGCCCCGGCGCGGCGATCGTCATCCGGCCGCGGCTCGGCGGTGACGGCTTCTCGAAGCCGATGTGGGTCGGCGACATCTTCGCCTGGGGCAACGACCACCAGGGCGTCGGCCACAACCCCACGCAGGTCGCGGGTTACAACAACAAGCTGACCTCGCACCGGCGCTACGACCTGCCGGGCGCGGTGTGGGCCGACATCAACTACAGCGCGGCCGACCCGTTCGAGCTCGACATCGTCGGGTAGTGGCGGCGGGTCCGGGGCCCCTTCCGCGTGTCGGCGGCCCCGGACGCCCCGCCGCGCTGGCAGGATCGCGGCATGGAACGCGTCCTCGGCATCGGTGGGTACTTCATCCGCGCGGCGGACCCGGCGGCACTGGGAGCCTGGTACCGCGACGCCCTCGGCCTCGGCGCCGACGAGCACGGCTTGTGGCAGCAGGAACCCGGGCCGACGGTGTTCGCGCCGTTCGAAGCCGGGACCGACTACTTCGGAGCCCGTTCGCAGCAGACCATGCTCAACTTCCGGGTCCGCGACCTCGACGCGATGCTCGCTCAGCTCCGCGAGAAGGGTGCGGACGTGGCGGAGGAGACGCAGGACATGGACGGTGTCGGCCGGTTCGGGTGGGTCACCGATCCCGAAGGCAACCGCGTCGAACTCTGGCAGCCCGCCTAGCATGCCGGGCTACGAGCGGATGCCGTTCCACCTCGAGACCGAGCGGCTGATCCTGCGACCGTGGGCCGAATCGGACGCCGGCGCGCTCAGCGCCCTGCACGCCGAGCGCGGCAACGGGACGCCTGAGGTCGAGGACATGCGGGCCCTCATCGCGAAGCAGCTTGCCGCGACAGCGAAGACCGGAATCGCCCTGCTGCCGGTCCAGCGCCGGGACGAAGGCGACTTCATCGGCTACTGCGGGTTGATCATCGGCCGCTCCACCCTCGAGGAGCCCGAGATCGCGTACGAGTTGTTCCGGCGCGCACACGGGCGCGGCTACGCCACCGAGGCCGCCGGCGCGGTGCTCGACGCCGCGAAAACGACCGGGCGGCAACGGCTCTGGTCGACTGTCGGCGCGGGGAACACCCCGTCGCTCCGCGTTCTCGAAAAGCTCGGCTTCGAGCGGGATCACGTTTCCACCGAGGACAACGGTGAAGTGGTCTGGCTCACCCGCTCGTTGCTATGACACGGGCGGGAGTGCGCGGCACAGCGCGTCGATCGCCGCCGGGTAAGCGTGTTCCGGCGGCGTCGCGTACCCGACCACCAGACCGTCCATTGTGGACATGGTGCTTCCCGGGTGCCGGAACGCCGCCAAGCCGTCCAGCGCAACCCCTTGCCACGTCGCGGCTTTCACCGCGGACTGTTCACTACCGGGCGGCAACCGCAGCACCGCGTGCAGGCCGGCGGCGATACCCGTCGGCACCACGTGCGGTGCCCGCTCGGCCAGCGCCTCGACGAGGACGTCGCGGCGGCGGCGGTACCGCTGGCGCATGCGCCGGATGTGCTTGTCGTACGCGCCCGATTCCAGGAACTCCGCCAGCGTGAGCTGATCCAGCACACTCGCCCAAGCCTCGCGCTCGCCCTTCGCCGCCAGCACGGCGTCCACCAGCGTCTCCGGCAGCACCAGCCACCCGAGCCGCAACGCCGGCGAAAGACTCTTGCTCACCGAGCCGATGTAGACGACGTGCTCGGGGTCGAGGCCCTGGACCGCGCCGACCGGCTTGCGGTCGTAGCGGAACTCGCCGTCGTAGTCGTCCTCGATGAGCACGCCGCCGGTCGCGCGGACGTGGTCGAGCACCGCCGTGCGGCGGTCGTGGTGGAGCGGGCCGCCGGTCGGGAACTGGTGCGCGGGTGTCAGCAGTACCGCCGGCACTTCCAGCTCGGCGACGCGCGCCCCTTTTTCGTCCAGGGCAAGGGGAATCGTCTCGACGCCGGCCGCGGCGAGGATCGAACGGTGGAACGCGAGACCGTACGCCTCGACGGCGAGCGGGCCGCGCAGGACCGCCGGGAACAGCAGCCGCAGCGCGTGCGCGAACCCCGAGCACACGACGATCCGCTCCGGCGACGTCCGCACGCCGCGGGCCCGCGCGAGATAGCCCGCCAGGGCTTCCCGCAGTTCGCGCCGGCCGCGCGGGTCGCCGGGGCCGAAGGCGTCGTGCGGGGCGACGGCCAGCGCGCGGCGCGCGGCGGCGAGCCATTCGGGACGCGGGAACGACGTCGCGTCCGGCTGGCCCTGCCGCAGGTTGTACCGCGGCGCCGGAACCCCCGGCGCCTTCTTCGGCGTCCGGGCCGCCGGGAGCGGCTCGGCCCGCGAGGCAACGCGGGTGCCGGAGCCCTGGACGGCGGTCAGCCAGCCCTCGGCGACCAGTTCGGCATAGGCGTCGGCGACGGTGTTGCGGGCCAGCCCCAGGTCGGCGGCCAGCGCCCGGTAGGGCGGGAGGCGGGTGCCCGGGGCGAGCCGTCCGGTGCGGACCGCGTCGCGCAGCGCGGTGATGAGCGCGGCCCGCTTGCCGCCGATGCCCGTCAGCTCCAGGTGGAGGTCGACTCCGGAATTGACCCACGAATCTGCCACGGAAGTGCACCCTACACGGGGGTCAACCGCGCCCTAGATTTCTGGTCATGACGAACTCCCGCCTCAACTTCGCCAAGTCCGCCCCGAAGGCCTTCAAGGCCCTGATCGGCTTCGACGCCGCCGCCCGCGCCGGGCTCGACCCCGCACTGGTCGAGCTGGTCCAGATCCGCGCGTCGCAGCTCAACCGCTGCGCCTACTGCCTGCACATGCACACCTCCGACGCCCGCAAGGCCGGGGAGAGCGAGGAACGGCTGCACATGGTCGCAGTGTGGCACGAAGCCGGGCACTTCTTCAGCGAGAAGGAGCAGGCCGCGCTGGCCCTGACCGAAGCCGTCACGCTCATCCCCGGCGGCGTCCCCGACGACGTCTACGCCCGGGCCGCCGGCCAGTTCGGCGAAGAAGAGCTCGCGCAGCTGCTCGCGCTGATCTTCACCATCAACACGTGGAACCGCATCGCCATCACCACGGCGAAGGTGCCCGGCACGGACGAGCGGGTCGCCCGGTGACCCGCCGCCCGGGCGCGGTGCTGGCGCTGCTGGCGTTCGCGCAGCTGATCATTTCCCTCGACTACAACATCGTGTACGTGGCGCTGCCGGACATCGGCCGCGAACTCGGCTTCTCCGCCCAGAGCCTGCAGTGGGTGGTGAGCGCGTACGCCGTGACGTTCGGCGGGTTCCTCCTGCTGGGCGGGCGGGCGTGCGACCTGTTCGGCCCGCGGCGGGTCTTCGCGCTGGGCTGCGCGCTCTACGCGGGTTCGTCGCTGGCGGGCGGGCTGGCCGGGGACCCCGGCCCGCTCGTCGCGGCCCGGGCCGGCCAGGGCTTGGGCGGGGCGCTGCTCTTCCCGGCGACGCTGACGCTGGTCAGCACCCTGTTCGCGGCCGGCCGCGAGCGCAACCGCGCGTTCGCGGTGTGGGGCACCGCGGGCGGCAGCGGGATGATCCTCGGCTCGCTGCTCGGCGGTGTGCTGACGCAGGTTTCCGGCTGGGCGGCGGTGTTCTTCGTGAACGTCCCGCTGGCGGCCGCCGCCGCGGTACTGGCCTTCGTGCTCTTGCCCGGCGACCCCGCGCGAGAGCCCGGCCGCCGGTTCGACCTCGCCGGCGCGCTGACCGCGACGCTCGGGACGACGTCGGTGGTGTTCGCGCTGGTCGAAGGCCCGGAGCTGGGCTGGAGTCCGGTGGTGATCGGCGCGGCGGTGGCGGGCTTGGCGTTGCTGGCCGCGTTCGCCGTGATCGAACGCCGGGGGCGCGACCCGCTGCTGCCGCCCCGGCTGCTGCGGGAACGCAACCTCGGCACCGGCGTGGTCGTGACGTTCCTCTACATGGGCACGTTCGGGACGCTGCTGTACTTCCTCACCGGCTACTTCCAGGGCGTGCACGGCTACGGCGCGCTGGCGACCGGGCTGGCGTTCGGCGTGCCGATGGTCGCGATCGCGGCGGGTTCGCAGGCGGCGGGCCGGCTGGCCACCCGCTACGGCACGCGTCCGACGCTGGTGGTGAGCCTGGTGATCGGCGGCGCGGGCGCGGCGCTGCTCGGGCTGTCGATGACCGTGGAGGCGTCCTATGTGGCATTGGTTCCGGCGCTGGTGGTGCTGGGGCTGGGCCAGGGAGCGGGCTACACGCTGATGTTCGGCGCCGCGGCGGCCGGGATTCCGCTGTCGGCGCAGGGAATCGCGTCCGGGGTGGCGTCGACGGCCCAGCAGGTCGGCGGCACGGTGGGCTTGGCGGTGTTCGTCGCGGTGGCCAACGCGGCCACGGACGGGCTCACCGGTCTCCGCACCGCGGTCCTGCTGGCCGCGGCCGGGATCGCGCTCACAGCGGTGGCCGCCCTGCGCTTCGACGACTCCCCACGCCCGGCGCCGGTCCCGGCGTGAGGCGCAGCGCCAAACGTCTTGAATGACTCATTCAGGTCTTCGGAAGACCTGAATGAGTCATTCAAGACAGTGGGGGTCAGTCGGCGAGGGCCAGCAGGTCCTCCGGCTCCGAGACCGGCTCCTCGGCCGTCTTCTTCCGGGCGGTCAGGCCGCTGATCGCGATCAGCAACCCCAGGACCGCGATCCCGGTGACGACGCTCAGCGCCGGCGTCAACCCGGTGAGCAGCGCCGCCGGGGAGGCTTCCCGGCCGCCGTTGGCGGTCAGGACCGCCGTCACCACCGCGAGCCCGATCGCGCCGCCCACCTGCAGCGACGTGTTCAGCAGGCCGCCCGCCAGCCCCTGCTCGCTGTCCGCGATCCCGGCCGTGGCCTGGATGTTGAGCGAGGAGAACGCCAGCGTGAAGCCGATGCCGAGCAGGATCATGCTGGGCAGGACGTACCCGGCGTACCCCGAGTGCTCGTCCACCCGCAGGAACAGCGCGTAGCCGAGGACGTGCGCGACGACGCCCGCGAAGATCGTGCGAGGGGTGCCGACCCGGTCGATCAGCGGCTCGATGCGCGGGGAGCCGAACGCCACGATCAGCGCCGCCGGCAGGAAGCCGAGCGCCGTCTGCAGCGCCGACCAGCCGAGCACCCGCTGCAGGTACAGCATCACGACGAACTGGAACCCGATGTACGCGCCGAAGAACAGCGCGCCGCCGAGGTTCGCGCGGGCCAGCGGGCCGGCGCGGAGGATCCCCAGGCGCAGCAACGGGTGGGGGCTGCGCTTCTCGATGACCACGAACGTCACCAGCAACGCGAGCGCGACGGCGAACGTGATCAGCGTGCGCGGCGCGGCCCAGCCGACCTCCGGCGCCTCGACGACGCCGAACACGAGCAGCAGCGAACCGGCGGCGCCGGTGATCGCGCCCGGGAAGTCGTAGCCGCGGCCCTCTTCCCGCGCGTAGCTCGGGATCAGCTTCCACGCCGCGACCAGGGCGACCAGGGCGATCGGCGCGGGCAGCAGGAACGTCCAGCGCCAGCCGACCTCGGTCAGCAGGCCGGAGAACACGAGCCCGGCGGAGTACCCGCTCGCGCCGAACACGGCGAAGATGCTGATCGCCTTGTTGCGGGCCGGGCCTTCCTGGAACGTCGTGGTGATGATGGACAGCGCGGCCGGGGCGGTGAACGCGGCGGCTAGGCCCTTGATGAAGCGGCTCGCGATGAGCAGCGCGCCGTCGTCGACGAGCCCGCCGAGCAGCGAGGCCAGCGCGAACACGGCGACGGCGACGAGGAACACGCGGCGGCGGCCGAGCAGGTCGGCGGTGCGCCCGCCGAGCAGCAGCAGCCCGCCATAGCCCAGGACGTAGCCGCTGACGACCCATTGCAGCGCGTTGGTGGACAGGCCGAGGTCCGCCTGGATGGCGGGGAGCGCGACCCCGACCATCGACACGTCGAGCGCGTCGAGGCCGATGACGATCGAAACGGTGAGCAGGACACCCCAGAGACGTGCGTCCCACCGGGTCGAGGTGGTGGACAAGGACACGGAAGAGCTCATGTCGGCGACAGTACATGCACACGCATCTAATGTCTAAGCATTTAATGTGTTTGCATCTGATGTCTGTGCATGTTAGGTTGGTCGCCGTGAGCGACGTCGCTGAGCAGGGTCTGGTCCAGGAGTGGCACGAGTTGCTGGCCCGCTACTCGGCCGTGTTCACCATGCTCGAGTGCCGCCTGCAGGAGCGCCACGGGATCGGCGCGAACGAGTTCGAGGCCCTGGAGCGGCTCGCGACCTGCGACTTCAAGTGCCGCTCGGCCGACCTCACCGGAGCCATCCACCTGAGCCAGAGCGCCACGTCGCGGCTGGTCGCCCGCCTCGAGAAGGAGGGCCTGGTCGAGCGTGCGCTGTGCGAGCTGGACCGGCGCGGCATCTTCGTCACCATCACCGACGCCGGCCGGGAGAAGTACCTCGCGGCGAAGCGGACGCACCGCGAGGTGCTCAACGAGACGCTCCGCTGACGCGTCAGCCCACGGGCCCCTCGGCCGCCGTCACCTGGACCTGCTGCTGACCACCGGCCGCGCTGGTCACCGTCAGCGTCAGCTTGTCGCCGGGGTGGTGGGTGTCCATCACGTTCGTCAGCGTCGTCGCGGAGTCGACCGCCTTGCCGTCGATGGCCGTGATGACGTCCCCGGCCGCGAGGCCGGCCTGCTGCGCCGGCCCCCGGGCGACGACGTCGCGGATCCGGGCGCCCTGGCCGTCCGACACCGAGACGCCGATGAACGCCGTCTTGCCGATGTGGATCTTGTCCGACGCCGTGCCCGCGACGATCCGGTGCGCGATGTCGATGGCCTGGTTGATCGGGATCGCGAAGCCCTGGCCACCGGCGCCGCTGCGGCGGCCGTTGAGCTGGTAGCCGGTGGACGCGGCGGTGTCGACGCCGATGACCTGCGCGTTCGCGTTGACGAGCGGGCCGCCGGAGTCACCGGACTCGATGTTCGCGCGGACCTGGATCAGCCCGGTGAGCTGCTCGGACGACCCGCTGGACTCGTCGGACGCGGTGATCGACTGGTCGAGCGCGGCTACGGTGCCGGGCGCGGGGACAGGGTCGCCGCCGCGGCCACCCGCGTTGCCGAGGCCGAGGATCTGGTCGCCGACCTTGACCGTCGAGGAGTCGCCGATGCTCGCGGTGGGCAGGCCGGACGCGTCTTCGAGCTGGATCACCGCGACGTCCTCGCTGCGGTCGTAGCCCACGACGTGCGCCTGGTAGGTGTCCCCGGTGCCGATGCTGGTGACCTTGATGCTGGTCGCGCCGGCGACGACGTGGTTGTTCGTGAGCACCTCGCCGTCCGCGGTGAGCACGATGCCGGTGCCCGCCGCGGCCGCGCCCTGCAGGCCGAGCTCGGTGTTGATGTTGACGATGGCCGGGTTGACCTTCGCGGCCACGGCGTCGGCGTCCAAGGCCGTCGCCGACGCGCTGGGCTGCCCGGAGAAGCCGAAGTTCTGGTTGCCGCTCGCGCTGGGGCTGTTCGAGGCCGAGATGAAGTGCCCGATGCCGAGCCCGGCGACCACGGCCAGGGCGACCGCGACGACGGTGACGATCAGCGTCCGCAGCGGCCGCCTGCGCGGGGGCGCCGGAACGGGCGGCGGGTAGCCGTAGCCATGAGGGGCACCTTCATGGCCGATCGGCTGGGTGTACTGCGGCGGGTACGGGCGTCCCCACTGGTCACGGGCCTGGCCGTAGGGCTGCTGACCGTAGGCCTGCTGGTCGTGAGGCTGCTGCCCGTAGTACTGCTGGTCGTAGGACTGCTGACCGTAGGGCTGCTGCTGGTCGTAGTAGCCCTGACCCTGCGGGTATTCGCCCTGGCCGTAGCCGTACGGGTACTCGCCGCCGCCTCGCGGTCCTCGGTCGTACTCGCTCATGCACAGCTCCAGCCCTCGACAAGCCTCCGGCCGCTCCAGGAAACTCCGCGTTCCTGAGAATTTCCTTGCCCGGCTTTATGGACTTGCTGTGGATGTACCCGCGGTGATCGACGTTTACGCCGGGACCACCACCTCCCGGGCCGCGGCCGTCAAGCGGTCCGCGTGCTCACCCACCGCGGTCACCTCGGGTGAAGCGGCCGCGCCGGAGTGGATCTCGATGCTCACCCCGGCCGTCGTCGCCGCTGCCCTCGCCGCCTCCGCCACCGCCGCCAGGTCGGTGCCCACCAGGGAGTCCAGCGGGACGCGGTCCGCCAGGTCCAGCACGGCCGCCGCGGCGGCGATCACCTCCGCTGCCGGTTCGCAGGCGCGCCGGCGCGCTTCGGCCACCGCGAGTTCCCGCGCCTCACCAAGCGGCAGCCGGCGCGCCCGGGCGAGGGTCGCCGCCGCGTGCGCCTCCTTCTCCGCCAGCCGCAGCGCGTACATGCTCAACGCCCTGGCCGCACGTCCATCGGGCGACGCCTTGGCGACCAGCGCCGCGGCCTGGGCGACGTGCAGCGCCGCCGTCGCGCCGCCGCCCGGGGAGGCGTCGGAGGCGAGGGTCTTGAGGAAGTCGCTCATGATCTGGTCACGCATGCTGTGCCTTCCCGAAACTACCGCCGGATCCGTTCCATGCCGGGGTCGACCAGTGGCTCGGCGGCCACGGTGGCCGCGACCCGGCGGCCGAAGTACTCGATCTCGACCCCGCTGCCGACGTCCGCCGACGCCGGGAGCCAGGCGTACGCGATCGGCCGGCCGATCGTGTAGCCGTACGCCGCGCTCGTGACGTAGCCCGAGGCGACGCCGTCGACGAACACCGGTTCCTTGCCCAGCACGACCGTGCGGCCGTCGTCGATCGTCAGGCACCGCAGCCGCCGCGACGCCGTGTCCTCGCTCCGGCCGTCGATCGCCGCCCGCCCGAGGAAGTCGCCCTTGGCCGGCCGCACCGCGAACCCGACCCCGGCTTCGTACGGGTCGTGTTCGGTCGTCATGTCGGTGCCCCAGAGCCGGTAGCCCTTCTCCAGCCGCAAGCTGTTGAAGGCCGCTCGGCCCGCCGCGATGACACCGAACGGCTGCCCCGCCGCCCACAACGCGTCCCACAGCCGCAGGCCGTTGTCCGCGCTCGTGTAGATCTCCCAGCCGAGTTCGCCCACATAGGACAGTCGCATCGCGACGACCGGTACACCGGCGATCCGGGCCTTGCGCGCCCGGAAGTACTTCAACCCGGTGTGCGAGAAGTCTTCCCGGCTCAGCGGCTGCACGAGGTCGCGTGCGAGCGGTCCCCAGACGCCGATGCAGCACGTCCCCCCGGTGGTGTCGCGGACCTGCACACCGGACGGCGCGTGCTTCACGAAGTGGTCGACGTCGATGTTGCCGTTGATGCCGACCTGGAACAGCTCCGGCCCGAGCCGGGCCACCGTGACGTCACTGCGCACCCCGCCCGCGTTGTCGAGCATCAGCGTGTAGGTGACCGAGCCGACGGACTTGTCGAGCTGGTTGGTCGTCAGCGACTGCAGGAACTCCAGCGATCCGGGCCCGCTGATCTCCACACGCTTCAACGGTGTCATGTCGTACATGGCCACGGCGTTGCGCGTCTGCCACGCCTCGGCCGCCGCGATCGGCGAGTGGAACTGCGCCGACCACGCGTCCCGCGCCGGCGGGAGCGCGTCGTGCGGCAGCTTCTTCAGCAGCGGCGCGTTGGCCTCGAACCAGTGCGGCCGCTCCCAGCCGCCCGCCTCCAGGAACACCGCACCCAGCTCGCGTTGCCGGACGTGGAAAGGCGTCACGCGCAGGTCGCGCGGGGAAAGCTTGGGCTGCAACGGGTGCAGGATGTCGTAGACCTCGACGAAGTTCTGCTGCGAAGTCTCGCTCACGTAGGTCGGCGCGAGCTGGACGTCCTCGAAGCGGTGGACGTCGACCTCGTGCAAGTCCGTCTCGGAATGCCCGTCGACCAGCAGCTCGGCAACGGCCTTGGCGATGCCCGCGGAGTGCGTCACCCACACCGCCTCGGCGAGCCAGAACCCGCGGACGTCGGCGGACTCGCCGACCAGCGACTGGCCGTCCGGGGTGAACGAGAAGATGCCGTTGAAGCCCTCCTCGACCTTGGTCTGCCGCAGCGCGGGCAGGAGCAGCTTGCTCTCCTCCCACGACGGCGCGAAGTCGTCTTCGGTGAAGGGCAGCATCGACGGCATGGCCGTCTCGGTCACCGACGGGTCCAATGTGGACTCCTCGACCGGCATCGGCCGGTGCGCGTAGGAGCCGATGCCGATCCGGTCGACGTGCTCGCGGAAGTACAGGTCCTGGTCCTGGTGACGCAGGATCGGCAAGCTCGCTTCGACCTCTTCGGTGTTGCGCCCGACCAGCTCGTCGACCCGCCCGGTCTTGACGTACTGGTGCGCGAGCGGCAGCAGCGGCACGTCCATGCCCACCATGGCACCGATCTCACGGCCCCAGAACCCGGCGCACGACACGACGACGTCCGCCGGGAAGTCCCCCTGGTCGGTCCGGACACCGGTGACGCGCCCGCCTTCCTGCAGCACGTCGGTGACCTTGGTGGACCCGACGAAACGAGCACCCCGCGCAGTAGCCCGTTCGGCGAGGACTCCGACCGCTTTCGCGGCCAGTGCCAGCCCGTCGGTCGGGGTGTGCAGCGCGCCGAAGACCTTCGAGCCGTCCAGCAGCGGCCAGCGGCTGACGCACTCCTCGGCTTCGATCAGCGAGCCGGGAACGCCCCACGACTGCGCCCAGCCGTGCTTGCGCCTGAGGTCCTCCCAGCGCGGCGGGGTCGTCGCGACCTCCATCCCGCCGACCTGGTTGAAGCAGTCCAGGTCGAGGAACTTCGAGACGGTGTACTTCGCGAACTCCGTCATCGTCTTGGACGCGTTCGTCTGGAACACCAGGCCGGGCGCGTGCGACGTCGACCCGCCGGTGCGCGGCAGCGGGCCCTGGTCGAGCACGGTGACGTCGGCCCAGCCGCGCGCGGTCAGCTCGTCGGCCAGGTTCGCGCCGACGATGCCGGCGCCGATGATCACGACTTTCGGTGCGGTCATGGCGGAACTCCTTCTAGCGGAAGACGACGGTGCTGTTGCCGTTGAGCAAGACGCGGCGTTCGCAGTGCCAGCGCACCGCACGGGAGAGGGCGAGGGCCTCGGCGTCGCGGCCGACGGTCACCAGCTCGCGCGGCGAGTAGGTGTGGTCGACGCGCGCGACCTCCTGCTCGATGATCGGGCCCTCGTCGAGGTCGGGCGTGACGTAGTGCGCGGTCGCGCCGACGTACTTGACGCCCCGGTCGTAGGCCTGGTGGTAGGGCTTGGCGCCCTTGAACCCGGGCAGGAACGAGTGGTGGATGTTGATCGCGCGGCCTTCGAGCTTCTGGCACAGCTCGTTGGACAGCACCTGCATGTACCGCGCGAGCACGATCAAGTCCACTTCGTACTCCCCGACCAGGTCGAGCAGCCGCTGCTCGGCCTCCGGCTTGGTCTCGGACGTGACCGGGACGTGCACGAACGGGACGCCGGCCGCCTCGGCCATCGGCCGCAGGTCCTCATGGTTCGAGACGACCACCGCGATCTCGGCGCCGAGCCCGCCCGCGCGCCAGCGGAAGAGCAGGTCGTTGAGGCAGTGCCCGAACTTCGACACCATCACCAGGATCCGCGGTGGCGTCCCGTCGGAGAACCCGAACTCCATCCCGAAGTCCCCGGCCACCGGCGCGAACACCCGCGTCAGGTCGTCCACTGTGGCCGCTCCGGCGCAGGTGAACGACGTGCGCAGGAACAGCGAGCCGCGGACGTCGTCGTCGAACTGCTGGTGCTCGACGATGTCGCAGCCCTGCCCGACGAGGAACGCCGTGACGGCGTGCACGATGCCCGAGCGTTCGGGGCACTTGAGGGTCAAGGTGAAGGTCACGAGACGTACTCCAGACTCGCGTCGGCCAGCCAGGCCTTGAAGTAATCGGCGAACGACTGCCGCACAAGGATGGTGAAGCCCTCTTCCCGGACCATGAGCACGATCCCGGTGCGGGCCAACAAAGTCTGCACGCAGGTGCCGGGCGGCGACACCGACGGATCGAGGTCGATCGAGCACCCGTGGGCCAGAACGTCGGCCGCGTGCTCCCCGCGAAGCTGCACGGTCACCCGCTGGCACGAAACGTCGACCACCGCCAAAGCGGCACTTTCACGTGAAAGTGCCGCTTCCAGGTCGGCACTTTCACGTGAAAGTGCCGGTCCCAGCAGGAGGTATTCGTCGGGGCCCATCCAGAGGATGTCGATGTCGTTGCCGCTGGTGAAGGTGCACGGCGCGGGCAGGTCGACGCCGAGGAGGGCGTGCCCATCCCGGAGGCGCACGGTGAGCTGGGTGCGGAACGGTTCTTCGACCGCGTCAACCGTCACGGCGGGCTCCTTCCTTGTCGAAGAGCACGGATTCGGTCACGGTCACCGGCACCACCTGGTCGCCGACCGGGACGTACAGCGTCTCGCCGACGCGCTCACGTCCAGAGCGCACCAGAGCCAGCGCGAACGTCCGGCCGAGCGCGGCGCTGTCGTAGCTGGAGGTGACGTGGCCGAGCATCCGCACGGGAGGTTCGGGCACCGTCTCGGATTCGATGATCTGCGAGCCTTCCGGCAGCAGCACCGACGGATCGACCGGCAGCAGGCCGACCAGCTGCTTGCGGTCCGGGCGGTTGTTTTCGGCGCGGGCGAAGGACCGTTTGCCGAGGAAGTCCACCTTCTTCTTCGACACCGCCCACGACATGCCGAGGTCCTGCGGGGTCACCGTGCCGTCGGTGTCCTGGCCGATGATCGGGTAGCCCTTCTCCGCACGCAGGACGTGCATGGTCTCGGTACCGTACGGCGTGGCGCCCTCGTCCACTATGGACTCCCAGAGCGCGAGCCCGTACCACGACGGGACGTTGATCTCGTAGGCCAGCTCGCCGGAGAAGCTGATCCGGCAGACGCGGGCTGCGATCCCGGCAACCTCGGCGTCGTGCCAGGTCATGAACCCGAAGGCGTCGTTGCTGACGTCAAGGTCCGGCGCCAAGCGGCCGAGGACTTCCCGCGAGCGGGGGCCGACCAGCGGGATCGTCGCCCAGTGCTCGGTGACGGACGTCGCGAAGACGTTGAGGTGCGGCCATTCCGTCTGGAGCCACTCCTCCATCCACTCGAGGACCATCGCCGCGTTGCCGGTCGTGGTCGTGACGAGGAACCGGTCCTCGGCGACACGGATGACCGTGCCGTCGTCGATCACCATGCCGTCGACGCCGCACATGACGCCGTAGCGGATCCGGCCGACTTTGAGGTTGCTCATCATGTTCGTGTAGAGCATGTCGAGGAACCAGCCGGCGTCCGGACCTTGGACGTCGATCTTGCCGAGGGTGGACCCGTCCATGACGGCGACGTCGTTGCGCGCCGCGCGGCATTCGCGCAGGACGGCGGCGTGCATGGACTCGCCGGGTCGCGGGTAGTACCACGGCCGTTTCCACTGGCCGACGTTCTCGAACTCGGCGCCGTGCTCGACGTGCCACGGGTGGATCGCGGTGACGCGCACGGGATCGTGCAGCTCACCGCGGTGGCGCCCGGCCAGCGCGGCGAACGAGACCGGCGTGTACGGCGGCCGGAACGTCGTCGGCCGCTGTGTCGACAGATCGACGCCGAGGGCTTCCGCGGTGATGCCGGCGGCGAGCATGCCGGAAGTCTTGCCCTGGTCGTGCGCGGTGCCGATGGTGGTGTAGCGCTTGATGTGCTCCAGCGAGCGCAGGCCGGCGCCGGTGGCACGCAGGACGTCCGAGACGGTCGCGTCCCGCTGCTGGTCGACGAACCGGGTGTCCACTTCGGACTCCGGCGCGGGCACCTGCCAGAGGATCTTCGCCTCCGGCAGTCCTTCCCCGGCGGCGGCGCCGACGACGCTCACGGTCGGGAGGTCGCCGGCCGGGACGTACGCACCGAGTTCCGGCGAGTATCGCAGGGTGCCCCGAGCCTGGCTGTACAAGTGCACCGCCGGGTTCCAGCCGCCGGACACGAGCAGCAGGTCGCACGGCACCCGCTCCCCCTCCAGCGACCCCAGTTTCGCCACGTGGGCGGCGGTGATGTGCGTGTCGCCATCGGTGCCGATGACGCCGTAGCCCTCGCGAGCGTCGACGATCCGCACGATCTCGGCGCCGGCGCCGGCCAGTTCGGAGGCGGCGTCGTACGCGCTGTCGTTGGTGGTGAACACGACCACCCGCCGCCCGGCCAGGACGCCGTAGCGGTTCAGGTACGTGCGCGCGGCACCGGCGAGCATGATGCCGGGACGGTCGTTGTCCGGGAACACGATCGGCCGCTCGTGGGCGCCGGTGGCCAGCACGATCTTTCGAGCCCGGATCCGCCACACCCGCTGCCGCGAGATCCGCTCGGGCGCGGCGGGCTCGCCACGGCGTTCCAGGGCGAGCACGAACCCGTCGTCGTAGATGCCGAACGCCGTGGTCCGCGAGAGGAACCGGACACCTTCCGGGGCCTCGCCGTCGGGCTGGTCGTCGACCAGCAGCACGCGGCCCTCGGCTTCGGCCGCGGCGGCGCGCCCGGCGGGTCCGGCGCCGACGACCAGGACGTCGCAGTGGACGTGCTTGGCGTCGTAGCGCGCCGGATCGGGCTCGGCGGCCAGCCGGCCTTGCCCGGACAGACCGCGCGCGACCAGGCCGTCGAACAGCTCGACCGTGGTAGCGCTCAGCATCGGCTCCGGGAACGGCGCTTCGATCTGCACCAGCGCGTTCGAATCCTCGACGCCGGCCGCGACGATGCCGCGCGGTCGTCCGTACTTGATGCTGGTCGCGACCTGGTGGATACCGTTGGCCAGCAACGCGGAAGCCAGGGTGTCACCGAGGAAACCGGTCAGCTCGCGGCCGTCGAAGGTGAACTTGAGCGGGACGCCGGACAGCCGGGTCATGAGATCACCGGCCTGGGCTCGTCGAGGCGGTAGACCGCCAAGAGGTCGTGGGTGCGGGTGTCGCGCACGGCGTTGAACCACCGGCGGCAGCCCGCGGAGTGGCTCCAGCGCTCGGCGAGCGGGCCGCTCGGGTTGGCGCGGAAGAAGACGAACTTGGCCCAGTCCTCATCGGACAGTGCCGCCGGGTCTTCCGGGTAGGCGACGTGGGCTTGGCCGCCGTAGTGGAACTCGGCCTCTTCACGCGGCCCGCACCACGGGCATGGGATCAACTGCATCGGAAGCTCCTAGTGGGCCACGGCGGCGGCGCCGTGCTCGTCGACGAGGGCACCGGTGGTGAACCGGTCCAAAGTGAACGGTTCGGCGTACTCATGGGGCTTCCCGCGCGCGATGGTCGCCGCGAAGACGTCACCGACACCCGGCGTCGCCTTGAAGCCGCCGGTGCCCCAGCCGCAGTTGAGGAACAGGTTCTCCACCGGGGTGAGCCCGACGATCGGCGACGCGTCCGGGCTGACGTCGACGATGCCCGCCCACGTCCGCAGCAGGTGCGCCCGCGCGAACACCGGGAACAGCTCCAGCGCGGCGGCCATCTGCTCCTCGATGACGTGGAACGAGCCGCGCTGGCCGTAGCCGTTGTAGCTGTCGATGCCGGCGCCCATCACGAGCTCGCCCTTGTGCGCCTGGGAAACGTAGACGTGCACGGCGTTCGACATGACGACCGTCGGGTGGATCGGCTCCAGCAGCTCGGACACCAAGGCCTGCAAGGGATGTGACACCAGCGGCAGGTCGAGGCCCACCATCTTCGCGAGTACCGACGAGTGCCCGGCGGCGCACAGCGCGACCTTGCCCGCGGCGATCCGGCCCCGGCTCGTCTCGACCGCGGTGACCCGGCCGTTCACCGTGGAGATGCCGGTGACCTCGCAGTTCTGGATGAGGTCGACGCCCATTTCGTGTGCGGCGCGGGCGAAGCCCCAGGCTACGTAGTCGTGCTTCGCGATGCCCGCGCGCGGCTGGAAGGTCGCGCCGAGCACCGGGTAGCGGACGTCCGGGGAGGTGTTGACGATCGGGCAGATCTCCTTGACGCCGGCCGCGTCCACCCACTCGGCGTCGATGCCGTTGAGCTTGTTGGCCTCGACGCGGCGGACACTGTCGCGGACGTCCTGCAGCGTGTGCGCGAGGTTCAGCACCCCGCGCTGGCTGAACAGGATCGGGTAGCCGAGGTCCTCTTCGAGGCCTTCCCACAGCTTGAGGGAGTGCTCGTAGATGCCGGAGCTCTCGTCCCAGAGGTAGTTGGAGCGGATGATCGTGGTGTTGCGGGCCATGTTGCCGCCCGCGAGCCAGCCCTTCTCCAGCACGGCGACGTTGGTGATGCCGTGCACCTTGGCCAGGTAGTACGCGGTGGCGAGCCCGTGCCCGCCGCCGCCCACAACGATCACGTCGTAAGCCGGCTTCGGGTCCGGGTTGTCCCAGAGGAAGTCCGGGTGCTCCGGCAGGTCGGTCATCGGGCCTCCCCCGGGTAGAGCGGGAACGCTTCGGCGAGCGCGGTGACGCGGGCGCGCAGCTTCTCGACGTCGAAGCCGGGTTTCAAAGCCTCGGCGATGACGTCGGCGGCTTCCCGGAACTCGGCGTCGCCGAAGCCGCGGGTGGCCAGGGCCGGGGTGCCGATCCGCAGGCCCGAGGTGACCATCGGCGGCCGCGGGTCGAACGGGACGGCGTTGCGGTTCACCGTGATGCCGACCTCGTGGAGCCGGTCCTCGGCCTGCTTGCCGTCCAGTTCGGAGTCGCGCAGGTCGACGAGCACGAGGTGGACGTCGGTGCCGCCGGTCAGCACGGAGATGTCCTTCTCGCCCAAGAGCCGTTCGGCCAGGAGCTTCGCGCCGCGCAGGGTCCGCTGCTGGCGTTCGACGAACTCGGGTTCGGACGCCATCTTGAACGCGACGGCTTTGGCCGCGATGACGTGTTCGAGCGGGCCGCCCTGCTGGCCGGGGAACACCGCGGAGTTGACCTTCTTGGCCAGGGCCGCGTCGTTCGTCAGGATCACACCACCGCGCGGGCCGCCGAGGGTCTTGTGCGTGGTGGTCGTCGTGACGTGCGCGTGCGGCACCGGGGACGGGTGCAGCCCGGCGGCGACCAGGCCGGCGAAGTGGGCCATGTCGACCATGAGGTACGCGCCGACCTCGTCGGCGATCTCGCGGAAGCGGGCGAAGTCGAGCTGCCGCGGGTAGGCCGACCAGCCGGCGATGATCAGCTTCGGCCGGTGCTCCTTCGCGAGGCGTTCGACCTCGGCCATGTCGACCCGGAAGTCCTTTTCGGACACCTCGTACGCGGCGACGTCGTAGAGCAGGCCGGAGAAGTTGATCCGCATGCCGTGCGTCAGGTGGCCGCCGTGGGCCAGCGACAGGCCGAGAATCTTGTCGCCGGGCTTGAGGAGCGCGGCCATCGCGGCCGCGTTGGCCTGGGCGCCCGAGTGCGGCTGGACGTTGGCGAACCCCGCGCCGAACAGCGCCTTGACGCGGTCGATGGCGAGCTGTTCGAGGACGTCGACGTGCTCGCAGCCGCCGTAGTAGCGACGGCCGGGGTAGCCCTCGGCGTACTTGTTGGTGAGCACCGAGCCCTGCGCCTGCAGCACGCTCAGCGGGGCGAAGTTCTCGGAAGCGATCATCTCCAGCGTCGACTGCTGCCGGTGCAGCTCGGCGCCGATCGCCTCGGCCACCGCCGGGTCGTACTCGGCCAGGGACTGGTTGAGCACGTGCTGGTCGATCGTCGCGGTCATCGAGCACCTTCTCTGATCGGGGTCAGGGGCTTGCCCCTGCTGGGGTCTGGGGCGAAGCCCCGGAAGGGCTAGTCGACTTCTGATATATCAATCGTCGATGTAGGCTAGGCGGCGTGCATCCCCAGGTCAATCCCCCGTCGCTCGCGGAACAGGCGTACCGCTTCGTCCGCGACCGGCTCGTCATGCTCGACATCCCGCCGGGCTCGCCCATCAACGAGGACGAGCTCGGCACCACCCTCGGCATGGGCCGAACGCCGATCCGCGAAGCGCTGAAACGGCTGGAGTCCGAACGGCTGGTCGTCGCCTACCCGCGGCGCGGGACGTTCGCCACCGACGTCCACATCTCCGACCTCGCCCACATCTCCGAGGTGCGGCGGACGCTGGAGCCGATGGCCACGGCGGCCGCCGCCGAGCGCGCGACCGAGGCCGACCGGGCGACGCTCACCGAGCTGCGCGCGCAGCTCGACGCCGGGGTCCCCACCGGGGACAACGCCGAACTGCTGCGCACCGACCTCGCCCTGCACCGGGCGATCTACCGGTGCGTGCACAACCCGTTCCTCGAGGACACGCTGATCCGGTACGACAACCTCGCGACCCGGATCTGGTGCGTGTTCGTGCCCCGGCTGTCCGGGATGGCCGGCCACGTCGACGAGCACGTCCCGCTCCTCACCGCGATCATCGAGGGCGACGCCGAGAAGGCCGCCGCGTTGACGCTCGAGCACGTCGCCGGGTTCGAGGCCGCCATCCGGGCGTTGATCTAGAGACCCAGCCGGGTGCGGACCCAGTCGTGGAACTCGCCGATGTGGTGCTCGCTGGGCACGAGCACGCCACCGTTGGCGTAGGAGCGCGAGTCCATGGCGAGCTGGCAGCGTTCGCACGCCTCGAAGTCCTGCTGGTTGACGCGGTGGAACAGCTCGATCGAGCGCGTCAGGTCCTTGCCCGATTCGACGACGCCGGGCAGGTAGAGCCAGTCGCAGCGGACCAGCGTCCGGTCCGGGGCGAGCGGGAACATCCGGTGCAGGATCACGTGGTCCGGCACCAGGTTGACGAACACCTGCGGGCGGATGGTGACGGCGTAGTACTTGCGGTCCTGGTCCTCGGTCACGCCGGGGAGGCGGTCGACGCCCTCGCTGCCGTCGATGGTGAAGCCCTGGACGTCGCCGCCGAACTCCGCGCCGTGGCCGACGTAGTACTGCGCGGCGTACCCGTCGGCGAACTCCGGGAGGACCTCGGTGAGCTCCGGGTGGATCGTCGCGCAGTGGTAGCACTCCATGAAGTTCTCGATGATCTGTTTCCAGTTGGCCTTCACGTCGTACTCGATGCGCTTGCCGAGAGCCAGGCCGTCGACGCCGTAGGCCTCGATCGCGCTCTCGCCGCCGAGCCGTTCGGTCACCGCGGCGACGACGGTGCCGTCGAACGGCGGCGGCTCGTCGGCCAGGCAGACCCACGCGTAGCCGAGCCATTCGCGCAGGTGCACCTTGGTGAGGCCGAACGCCGTGCGGTCGACGTCCGGCATGCCGGTGAGGTTCGGCGCGGCGATCAGCTTGCCGTCGAGGCCGTACGTCCAGGCGTGGTACGGGCACTGGAACGCGCGCTTCACGGTGCCGGAGTCCTCGGTGCAGAGGCGCGCGCCGCGGTGGCGGCAGACGTTGAGGAACGCGGTGAGCTTCCCGTCCCGCCCCCGCGAGACCAAGACGCTCTCCTTGCCGACCTGGACGGTCTCGAACGCCCCGGGACCGGCGAGGTCCGCGCTGCGCACGGCGCAGAACCAGTCGGCTTCGAAGATCTTCGACTGCTCCAGCGCGAAGATCGCCGGATCGGTGTAGTAGGTGCCGGGCAGCGTGGCGAGCAGGCTCGGCGGGAGATCGGTAGTGGTCACCGTCGGGGTCCTCTCCGCGGATCAGTACGGGAGTTGCGCAGAACGCGTCTTGTTGCTCACTCCGGAACAGAGTGACTGCCACCCCAAGGCGATGTCAACCCAAGTTTTTCAATGCCCGCCAAAGATTTCCGGCACGTTTCACCCACACGGTGTGACCGGACCCGTGACTCGCGTGATCAGAACCCGCACTCGCGTGATTGGGGCCGTAACTCGCGAGTTCCGGCCCCAATCACGCGAGTTCCGTGCTCGATCACGCGAGTTACGGGTTGGCGGGGCCGTGGATGGCTCGGCGGAAGAGGGTTTCGATCTCGTCGCGGGTCGGGCGGGGGTCGGCCAGGGCCGCCTGCATCAGGAGGCCGCAGAACAGGCCGGCCAGCAGGCGGCCGGTGAGGGGGTCGGTGCGGGAGCCGAAGAACGCGATGAGCGCCTGGTCCCACGCCGCGCTCGCCGCCCGCAGCCGGGGGCGGTGCAGGGCCGCGACGTACAGGTCGTACTCGACCACCGTGTCCCGGTACTGCTCGTTGATGTACCCCATGACCAGCTCCGCCAGCGCCGCCGCGAAGTCGGCGTCCGGCGGGAGCGCCGACTCCCACTCCTTCAGCTCGTGGACGTTCTTCTCGGCGGCCTCGTGCAGGGCCACCTCCAGCAGGTCGTCCAGCGTCGCGAAGTGGTAGGTCGTCGAGCCCAGCGGCACCCCCGCCGCGGCCGCGACCGAGCGGTGCGTGACCCCGTCGATCCCCCGCTGGGCGACGACCTCGACCGCCGCCTTGGCGATCCGCGCGCGCCGCTCGGGGTCGTTCGGGCCGCGGCGCCTGCTCGCGCCGGGTTCGGTCTTCGTCATCGAAGCCCCCTTGTGGACATCTGTACACGCTTCGCGTACAAATGTACGCACTCAACGCCCCCAGCAGCCACTACCGATCCGGGAAGGGCCGCATGAAGGACCTCTACGTCGACGGCGTCTGGTCGGACGCCGAAAGCCACTCCGATGTGCTGAACCCCGCCACCGGCCAGGTGATCGAGCAGGTCGCCGAAGCCGGGCGCGAGGAAGTGGACGCCGCGGTCAGAGCGGCGAGGAAGGCCTTCGACGAGGGTCCGTGGCGCCGGACCACCGCCACCGAGCGCGGCGAACTGCTCCGGCGCACCGCCGACCTGCTGGTCCGCGACCGCGAAGAACTCGCCCGCACCGAGAGCCTCGACACCGGCAAGACGCTGGGTGAAGGCCGTATCGACATCGACGACGTGACGAACGTCTTCCGCTACTACGCCGACCTCGCCGGCAAGGACGCCGGACGCCTGGTCGACGCGGGCAGCGCGACCGTCGTCAGCCGGATCGTGCACGAGCCGGTCGGCGTCTGCGCGCTCATCGCGCCGTGGAACTACCCGCTGCTCCAGATGTCCTGGAAGGTCGCGCCCGCCCTGGCCGCGGGCAACACCGTCGTGCTCAAGCCCAGCGAGGTCACGCCGCTGACCACGATCAAGCTGGTCGCCCTGCTCGAGGAGGCCGGCACCCCACCGGGCGTCGTCAACCTCCTGCTGGGACCGGGGCACGTCGGCGCGGCCATGGTCGAGCACCCGGCCGTGGACCTGGTCTCCTTCACCGGCGGCTACGCGACCGGCGAGAAGATCATGACGGCCGCCGCGAAGGGCGTCCGGCGGGTCGCCCTGGAACTCGGCGGCAAGAACCCGAACGTGGTCTTCGCGGACGCCGATTACGACACCGCCCTCGACTACGCGCTGATGGCCGCGTTCGTCCATTCGGGACAGGTCTGCTCAGCGGGCGCGCGCTTGATCATCCAGGATGGGATCCATGACCGGTTCGTGGCGGACCTCGCCGCGCGCGCCGACCGGATCCGGGTCGGCGACGGCCTCGATCCCGGCACCGAGACGGGCCCGCTCGTCTCGGCGCAGCACCGCGCCAAGGTCGAGGGGTACATCAAAACAGCGATCGAAGAAGGCGCGACGCTCCGAGCGGGTGGCTCGCGCCCCGAAGGCGCGCGGTACGAAAGCGGTTTCTTCCTCCGCCCGACCGTGTTCTCGGGCTGCACCAGGGACATGGCGATCGTTCGGGAAGAGGTCTTCGGCCCGGTCGTCACCGTGGAACGCTTCACCGAAGAGGTCGACGCGATCGCGCTGGCCAACGACACCGAGTACGGACTCGCCGGGGCCGTGTGGACGTCGGACGCGTCCCGCGCCCAGCGAGTCGCCGGGGCCCTGCGCCACGGCACCGTGTGGATCAACGACTACCACCCCTACCTGCCGCAGGCGGAGTGGGGCGGGTTCGGCCGATCCGGCATCGGCCGCGAGCTCGGACCGTCCGGGCTGGCGGAGTACCAGGAGAGCAAGCACGTCTACCAGAACATCGATCCCGTTCCGCAGCACTGGTTCAAAGGCTGAAACACCTCCCCCACCCACCACGTGAGGACGTTGCCATGACCACGCAAGAAAAGCCGGCGGGCGGGGGGCCTGCCCCGGACGACAGTTCCGAGCTCGAGAAGTTCGGCTACCGCCAGGAACTCGAACGCTCCCTGGGCTCCTTCTCCAGCTTCGCCGCCGGGTTCAGCTACATCTCGATCCTGACCGGCGTGTTCCAGCTCTTCTTCTTCGGCTTCGGTTCGGGCGGGCCGGCGTTCATCTGGACGTGGCCGCTGGTCTTCATCGGCCAGGCCGCCGTCGCCCTCTGCTTCGCCGAGCTCGCCGGGCAGTTCCCGCTCGCCGGCTCGGTGTACCAGTGGGCGAAACAGATCGCGAAACCCGCGACGTCCTGGCTGGCCGGCTGGATCATGATCATCGGCGCGATCGTCACGGCCGCGGCCGTCGCGGTGGCCTACCAGATCATCCTGCCGCAGGTGTCGACCGCGTTCCAGATCGTCGGCAGCGATGACGACGCCGGCCTGACGTCCACGCCGGGGGGCGCGCAGAACGCCATCATCCTGGCGCTCATCCTGGTCGTGTTCGCCACGGTCGTGAACCTCATCGGCGTCAAGCTGATGGCGAAGATCAACAACTTCGGCGTCGCGGTGGAGCTCGGCGCGAGCGTGCTGCTCGTGATCGCGCTCGCCATCCACATCAAGCGCGGCCCGGGCATCGTCTTCGACACCCACGGCACCGGTGAAGGTCACACGTTCGGGTACCTCGGGGCCTTCCTGGTGGCGTCCCTCATGAGCGCCTACGTCTTCTACGGCTTCGACACCGCCGGTTCGCTGGCCGAGGAGACGACGCAGCCGCGGCGGCACGCACCCCGCGCGATCCTGCGGGCGATCACCGCCGCGTTCATCGTCGGCGGGCTGATGATGCTCGTCGGCATGATGGCCGTCGGCGACCTCAACGCCAAGGAGCTGAGCACGTCCGGCATGCCGTACCTGCTGAAGAGCACCCTCGGCGAGGGCCTCGGCGACGCCTTCCTGATCTGCTCGGCGATCGCGATCACGGTGTGCTGCCTGGCCGTGCAGACCGCGGCGATCCGGATGACGTGGGCGATGGCCCGCGACGGCCGGCTGCCGTTCAGCAAGGCGATGGCCAAGGTGTCGCCGCGCTCGAAGACGCCGGTCGTGCCCGCGCTGCTCACCGGCGGCCTCACCATCGTGGTGCTGCTGATCAACCTCGGCAACCAGCGGGCGTTCTTCATCCTGACCTCGACCGCGATCATCCTGTTCTACATCCCCTACCTGATGGTCACCGCGCCGATGCTGATCCGGCGGCTGCGGGGCGGCTGGCCGCGCCCGGACCACGGGCCGTACTTCAAGCTCGGCCGCTGGGGCACGCTGGTGAACCTGGTCGCGGTGCTCTACGGCGCCGCGATGACGGTCAACCTGATCTGGCCCCGCGCCGAGGTCTACGGCGACGACCACTGGTACTTCCAGTGGGGCGCGGTGATCGTCACCGGGCTGATCGTGATCATCGGTGCGATCATGCTCTACATCCGGCGCGGCACCTGGGGTTCGTCGCACACGAGCCCCGAGCACATGCCGGACAACGCCCCGGATTCACTGCCCGGCTGAGGAGGACGCATGAGTTCCGATACCTACGACTTCGTCATCGTCGGCGGTGGCTCGGCGGGCTGCGCGCTGGCGAACCGGCTTTCCGCGGACCCGAACAACAAGGTCCTGGTGCTGGAAGCGGGGCGGTCCGACTACAAGTGGGACGTCTTCATCCACATGCCGGCCGCGCTGACCTTCCCGATCGGGTCGAAGTTCTACGACTGGGGCTACCGCAGCGAGCCCGAGCCGCACATGAACCGCCGCCGCATCTACCACGCGCGCGGCAAGGTGCTCGGCGGGTCGTCCAGCATCAACGGGATGATCTTCCAGCGCGGCAACCCGCTGGACTACGAGCGCTGGGCCGGCGACCCCGGGATGTCCACATGGGATTACGCGCATTGCCTGCCGTACTTCCAGCGCATGGAGAACTGCCTCGCCGATGCGCCGGACGGGCAGTGGCGCGGCCACGACGGACCGCTCGAACTGGAACGCGGCCCGGCTTCGAATCCCTTGTTCCAGGCCTTCTTCGACGCCGCCGAGGAAGCGGGTTACCCGCGCACCGACGACGTCAACGGCTACCGGCAGGAGGGCTTCGCGGCCTTCGACCGCAACGTCCGAAAAGGACGGCGGCTCTCGGCCGCGGGCGCGTACCTGCACCCGGTGGAGAACCGGCCCAACCTCACGGTGAAGACGCACGCGTTCGTGTCGCAGATCCTCTTCGACGGCACCCGCGCGATCGGCGTCGAGTACGCCGAAGGCCGGGGCGTGCCGGGTGAGGTGTACGGCAAGGAGATCATCCTCTGCGGCGGAGCGATCAACAGCCCGCAGCTGCTGCAGCTCTCCGGCGTCGGCAACGCGGCGGACCTGGAGAAGCTCGGCATCGACGTCGTCAAGGACCTGCCGGGCGTCGGCGAGAACCTCCAAGATCACCTGGAGGTGTACATCCAGTACGCCTGCAAGGAACCCGTGTCGATGCAGCCGTCGCTGGCGAAGTGGAAGCGGCCCTACATCGGCGCGCAGTGGCTGTTCCTGCGGAACGGCCCGGCCGCGACCAACCACTTCGAGGGCGGCGGGTTCGTCCGGTCCAACGACGAGGTGAAGTACCCGAACCTGATGTTCCACTTCCTGCCGGTGGCGATCCGCTACGACGGGTCGGCGCCCACGGAAGGCCACGGCTACCAGGTGCACGTCGGCCCGATGTACGCCGACACCCGCGGCTCGGTGAAGCTCACCTCGACCGATCCGCGGCAGCACCCGGCGATCAAGTTCAACTACCTGTCGACGGAGAACGACCGCAAGGAGTGGATCGAGGCCGTGCGGGTGGCGCGGAAGATCCTCAACCAGTCCGCGATGGGCCGGTACAACGGCGGGGAGATCTCGCCGGGACCGTCCGTCGAGACCGACGAGGAGATCCTCGACTGGGTCGCCAAGGACGCCGAGACGGCGCTGCACCCTTCGTGCACGGCCAAGATGGGCGTGGACGAGGGATCCGTGATCGACCCGCAGACCATGCGGGTGCACGGCACCGAGGGCCTGCGCGTCGTCGACGCGTCGGTCATGCCCTACATCCCCAACGGCAACATCTACGCGCCGGTGATGATGACCGCCGAGAAGGCGGCCGACCTCATCCTCGGCAACACCCCGCTCGCCCCGATCAAGACGCCGTTCTACCGGCACGGGGAGAGCTAGCCCGGACGTCGTAGCGCCCGTACCGCCATCCCCGGTACGGGCCTTCGGCATGCCCGGATTATCCGTTAGCGGGTAACAAAACTACCGGGGCGTACCCCCTTGACGACGTCCGATGTGGGACTCAGACTTTGTTGCGGATCACAGTCGATGTTCCCTTATGCGCAACAGTCTCGGAGGACTCATGATTCGCGCGTGCACCGTCGACGAGCTGCCCCCGGGTGAGTCCGTCCGGATCCCGGGGTCGCCCGCCATCGCGGTGTTCAACACCGAGGACGGGGAGCTGTACGCCATCGACGACACGTGCACCCACCAGGACGCCTCCCTGGCCGACGGCTGGCTCGAGGGCTGCTTCGTCGAGTGCCCGCTGCACGCGGCGCTGTTCGACCTGCGCACCGGCATGCCGAGCTGCCTCCCGGCGAAGGAGCCGGTGCGCACGTACTCGGTGCTCGTCGACGAGGGCGTCATCTACGTCCAGGGTGTGGCTCGCGAGGACGCCGCGTGAAGCGGATCGCGGTCGTCGGCGCGTCGCTCGCCGGGGTCCGCGCCGCGCAGGAGCTGCGTGCGCAGGGCTACGACGGCGGCATCGTGCTGATCGGCGAAGAGCAGCACCTGCCCTACGACCGGCCGCCGCTGTCCAAGGCGTTCCTCGCCGGGACGGCCTCGCCGGCGTCGCTGGAGCTGCTCGACGCCGGCGACCTGGCGTCGCTGGCGCTGGACTTCCGGCTCGGCGTGCGGGCCACGGCCCTGGAACCGGGGAACCGCCGGGTGCTCCTTTCGGACGGCGGTTCCGTGCACGCGGACGGCGTCGTCATCGCCACCGGCGGCCGCGCCCGCACCTTGCCGGGCTTCGAAGCCGCCCACACGCTGCGGACGCTCGACGACGCTCTCGCTCTGCGTTCGGCGCTGGTGCCCGGGGTCCGCGTGGCGATCGTCGGGGCCGGGTTCATCGGGGCCGAGGTGGCCTCGACGTGCCGTTCTCTCGGCCTCGACGTGACCGTCTTGGAGGCTTTGGCCGCGCCGTTGGCGCCGGTGCTGGGCGCCGAGCTGGCGGCGGTGTGCGCCCGGCTGCACGCCGACCACGGCACGGACCTGCGCTGCGGGGTGTCGGTGGCCGGCATGGACGCGGCCGGCGTCCGCCTGGCCGACGGTGAGCTCGTGCCGGCCGACGTGGTCGTCACGGGTGTCGGCATGACCCCGGTGACGGACTGGCTGGCCGGCTCGGGGTTGACGGTCGGCAACGGCGTCCACACGGACGCGGGCCTGGTGACGGAGCTGCCGCAGGTGGTGGCGGTGGGCGACGTCGCGCACTACCACTCGGCCGGCGTCGGGCGGCGGCACGAGCACTGGACGAACGCGTCCGAGCAGGCCCCCGTGGCGGTGGCGAACCTCCTGGCGGGGCAGACGTCGCGGACGTACACGCCCAGCGGGTACGTCTGGTCGGACCAGTACGCGGGGACGCTGCAGCTGGCCGGGCACCCGCGCCCGGACGACACGCTTTCGTTCGTGGACGGCGATCCGTCGTCCACGTCGTTCGTGGCGGTGTGGCAGCGCGACGGCTCGACGGTCGGGGTGTTCGCGTTGAACAACGCCAAGCTGTTCAACCGCCTGCGGCGTCCGCTTCGCCTCCCGGCGGCCGTCTGAAAGTCTCAACCGGGGTTTCAAAGATACGCTTCACCCACATGGAGCTGACTCTCGACGAGCTGCGGGCGTTGACGGGCTGGGCCGCCGACTGCGCTTCGCGGGCGCTGCCCTTGTACGAATCGCGGGTCCCCGGCGATCCACGTCCCCGGGAAGCGATCTCGGCGGCGCAGGAGTTCGCTTCGGGTGCTCCGCGCACGAAGCTGCTTCGCACGGTGGCGTGGGCCGCGCTGTCCGCGGCGGGCTCGGCTCCCGACCCCGCCGCCTCGGCCGCCGCACGGGCGGCCGTCGGTGCGGCGGGTGCGGCGTACTTGCACCCGTTGGCATCGCCGCACCAGGTGAAGCACATCGTCGGGCCCGCGCAGCAGGCAGCTCGGGCGAGCGAGCTGGCCGGCGGCGACGCGGAAGCCGAGATCCGCTGGGCCCTCGACCACGCACCCCCGGCGGTCAGCGAAATCCTGCGCCGCTTCCCGGAGGGCAAACCCGGCCGGACCCGCCTGGGCGAACTGCACCGCCGGCTCGAGTCGGCCCTCCGCGCCTGAGCGGATCAGGTGAGGCTGGGACGTTCGACGACGACGGTGGCCATCAGCGAGTGCCCGACGCCGAGGCCTTGCTGGGCTTGCTGCTCCCACGCGAACAGTGCCGCCGCCAGCTGCTTCGCGTGCTCAGCCGAAGGCAAGCCCTCTCCGTCGCGGGCGGCCGTGGTGATGATCCGGTTCCAGCGTTCGGCGAAGGTCGCGAAGAACCTCTCGACCTGTCGTGGCGCGTGTCCGGCGGGAGGCTCGAACCGCAGTTGCGCGGGGGCGACGTCGGTGTTGCCGCGGGCGAGTTCGTTGAGGAGGGTGCGGTAGGGCGGGATCTCCGGGTTGAAGGACCGGGTGGCGGTGTGCCGGCCGGCGAGGACGGACCGGTCGGTGAACGTCGTCCCGCTCAGCCGGGCACCGGCCCGGGCCGCGGCTTCGACGAGCGCCTCGTCGAGCGATCCGCGGTCGAAGAAGCTCATCTGGTCGTGGAGGGTTTCGGTCGCGTCCTCGAAGAAGCTCATGTTGTACGACCAGCGGGTCTGCGGCCACATCGGCGTCCACTCGACCGAGTAGCGGCCGAGGACGTCGACGATGATCACCGCGCTGTCGCGGGTTTCGACGATCCGCCGCATGAGGCCGGTCAGGACTTCGACGACACCCTCGTGGGGCAAGTGGGAGTAGGGCACGCCGCAGGACAGGTAGAGGTCGAAATCACCCGCGGGCGGCCCGGACCGCATGTCCGCGACGGCGAACCTGGCCGGCCGTCCGGCGTGGAGCGAGCGTGCCGTTTCGATCATGTCGGGGTCGATGTCGACACCGAGGTAGTCGAGGGTGTGCTCGCCGGTCAGCGGGCCGAGGGCGCCGTGCCGCTCGGTCAGCAGGGCCAGGCCGTCGCCGGCGCCGCACCCGACGTCGAGCACCCGCAGCGGCCGGCCGGGCTCGGGCCGGATCCGGGTGATGGCGTCACGCAGCACTCGGTGGGTGACGATTTCTTCCAGCATCGTCTTGACCGGATCGCGCCGCTTGGGCGACGTGTAGTGGGCGGTTGCGTCGCGGTAGGACATGATCGAAACGTAGTTCATCGCCGCCGCCGGCCGGTGTGGAATTCGCGACGCGGGACGCTACAGCGCCAGCTCGTCGAGGTCCGATTCCAGCCTCGCCCGCCAGGTCCACCGCCGCTCGGCCGTGTCCGTGCCCTCGCCGGCCGGCGGGCCCAGCGGCAACGCCGGGTCGACGATCCCGAACGTCACCCGGTAAGCCAGCACCGAAGCCGCCGTGCGGATCCACGCGTCACCCGCTGCCCCGGCGGGCGGGGACACCCCCAGCGCGTGCCCGAACCACGTCGGCAGCAGCGCGTTCGACCCCAGCGCGTCCGTGATCCGGGTCCGCAACCGCACCTGCAAGTCGTGCCACGCGCGCTCGGCGCGCTCCAGCTGCGGCACGATCCGCGCCTCGACCGCGTCCGCCTCGCGCAACGCCAGGCGAGCCTGCTCGGCCGCCTCCGATGCCGCCGGGATCTCCTCGTCCAGCAACGTCCGGCGCCGCGTCGACAACGCCCGCAACCGGGACTCCGCATCGCCTCGGGCGCGAGAAGCACGGTCCGTCGACGCCAGGACGCGCATAACTTCGAGCAGGTCGGCGTCGCAGCGGGTCTGCGCCTCGTGCACCGAAGCCAGCCGCGAGATCTCCTGCTCTTGCCGGGCTCGCTGCTCCTTCGTGACGAGCTCCTTGTGCAGGTCGTCCCAGCGCGCCGCCTCCCTCGCGAGCGCCCGGGTCTCCGCGCCGACGTCGTCGAGGTTGATCTGCGGGACGCCGTCGGCCACGCGCACCGCGCGCTCGAGAGCCCGGACCTGCTGCTGCAGCCGTTCCAGCTGCCGGCCCAGCAGGTCGATCCGGTCCTCCTGCCGGTGCGCGCTGCCGCGCTCGAGCCGGTCGGTCAGGTCCGTGAGGTCCTGCCGCAGCCCGCGGTCGCGGTCGTCGGACTCCTCGACGGCCGTGCGCAGCCCGTCGACCGCCGCGAACAGCTCGTCGAGGTCGCGGCGCGTCGAGTCGGCGGGCTCGGCGTACTCCTGCGTGAACTCGGGATCGTCGCCGTAGGTCGCGTAGCCGTGGCTCACGGGATCCGGCTTTCCCGCCACAGCAGCCCGCACGTGACCGCGACGCCCAGCGCCAGCAGGATCGTGCAGACGACGGCCCCGGACCACGGGACCAGCGCGCCCACCAGCAACGCGGCCGTGACACTGCCCGCCCACGCCGCCCGCGTCCGCTCGCGGATGACGTCACCGACGCGGCGGACCGGCCCGAAGCCGATCCACAGGCCCGCCGCGAACAGCGGGACGAGCGCCAGCAGCCACACCGGCGACAGCACGTCGAACAGCACCAGCGCCGCGGCGGCCAGCGGCAGCAGTACCGGCGCGGCCGCGAAGTAGACGACCGCGCGCTGCGTCGCCGCGTGCCGCGACTCCAGCTCGGCGTTCGCGAGCCGGTGCTTCGCATCGTCGAACGCCACTTCGGAGTCGAGCAGCCGGTGGGCCGTCGCGACGAGCTCGTCCATCGCCTCGACGTCGGCGGGCGGGGTCGCCAGCCCGTCCCGCAGGTCCTGCTTGAGCCGGCCCACGCGCGCTTCCGCCTGGTCCCGGTCGTGCTGGGCTGGAGTCGTCACGCGAACACTTTAAGTGCCACGGCCGTCACCAGCGGCCAACGCGGCCGGTGAGTCGCTACAGCTCGCCCAGGGCCGTGACCGGCGATTCGACGCAGTCCGCGACGAACCGCAGGAACCCGCCCGCCGTGCCGCCGTCGCAGACGCGGTGGTCGAAGGCCAGCGTCAGCTCGCAGACCTTCCGCACGCCCAGCGCGCCGTCGACCACCCACGGCCGGTCGATGATCCGGCCGATGCCGAGGATCGCGGCCTCGGGGTGGTTGATGATCGCGGCCGAACCGTCGACACCGAAGACGCCGTAGTTGTTGACGGTGAACGTGCCGCCGGTGAGGTCCGCGGGCGCGAGCTTGCCGTCGCGCGCGGTGCGGGCGCGGTCGCCGATCGCCGCCGAGAGGTCCCGGGTGGACAGCTCTCCCGCGTCCCGCACGACCGGCACGACGAGCCCGCGGTCGGTCTGCGCGGCGAAGCCGAGGTGGATCTCGTCGAGCAGCACGATTTCGTCGCCCTCGACGCGCGAGTTCAGCTCGGGGTACTTCTTCAGCCCCGCGACGGCGAACCGCGCGATCAGCCCGAGCAGGCTGACCGGCCGGTCCGTCTTGGCGTTCAGGGCCGCCCGCGCGGCGACCAGCCCGGACGCGTCGACGTCCACCCAGACCGTGGCCTCGGGGATCTCCCGCCGGGACGTCGTGAGCTTGTCGGCGACGGTCTTTCTGATCCCGGTCAACGGGATGCGCTTGCCCTTCGCGGCGGGCTTCTTCGGCGTCGAAGGTTTCAGCACCGCCTCGACATCGGCGCGGCGGATGATCCCGTCCGGGCCGGTGGCGGCGACCGTCGCGAGGTCGATCCCGTTGTCCGAAGCCAGCTTCCGGACGAACGGCGAGATGACGCCGGGAGCCTTGGCCTTCGGGGCGGCGGGAGCTTCGACGCGGCGGACGCGCTTGCGGCGGGTCGTCGGCGCGGTCCCGTAGCCGATGAGGACGTTGCCGCTCCCGGCGGATGTGGAGGACACTGTGACACCCGGCTCGGCGAACCCGCCGACGGACAGCAGCGGCGCGCCGACCGGCAGCAGCTGTCCCGGCTCGCCGTGCAGCGCGGACACCACGCCGGCGAACGGCACGGGGACCTCGACCGCGGCCTTCGCCGTCTCGACCTCGACGACGATCTGGTCGACCTTGACCGTGTCGCCGATCGCGACGTGCCAGGTGAGGATCGCCGCCTCGGTCAGGCCCTCGCCGAGGTCCGGCAGCAGGAAGTCAGGCACCGGCCACCACCGGGGTGTCGGCCCACTGCAGGCGCGCGATCGTGTCGAGGATCCGGTCGACGTCGGGCAGCATGTGCCGCTCGAGCTTCGGCGCGGGGTAAGGGATGTCGAGCCCGGTCACGCGCAGCACCGGCGCGTGCAGCTGGTGGAAGCACTGCTCCGTGACGCGAGCGACGACCTCGGCGCCGTAGCCGCCGAAGCCGGCCGCCTCGTGGACCACGACGGCCCGCCCGGTGCGGCGCACGGACGCCGTCACGGTCTCGTCGTCGAACGGGCTCAGGGACCGCAGGTCGACGACCTCGACGTCCCAGCCTTCGGCCGTCGCGGCTTCGGCGGTCTCCATGGCGGTGGCGACCATCGGGCCGTACGCGATGAGCGTGACGTCCTTGCCGGTCTTGCGGACCACGGCTTTGTCCATGGCCGGGCCGGTGCGCGTGAAGGTGACCTCTTCGCCCGACCAGTAGCGGGCCTTGGGCTCGAGGAACACGACCGGGTCCGGCGACTCGATGGCGTCGCGGAGCAGGTCGTAGGCGTCCTGTGCGGTGCCCGGCGTGACGACGCGCAGGCCCGGCGTGTGCGTGTAGTAGACCTCGCTGGAGTCGCAGTGGTGCTCAACGCCGCCGATGCCGCCGGCGTAGGGGATGCGGATCACCATCGGCAGCGAGAGCGCGCCGCGCGTGCGGTTGCGCAGCTTCGCGACGTGCGAGGTGATCTGCTCGAACGCCGGGTAGGCGAAGGCGTCGAACTGCATCTCGACGACCGGCCGGAACCCGCCCATCGCCATTCCGACGGCGAACCCGACGATGCCGGACTCGGCCAGCGGCGTGTCGAAGCAGCGGTCCTCGCCGAAGTCGGCGGTGATGCCGTCGGTGACCCGGAAGACGCCGCCGAGCGTGCCGACGTCCTCGCCGAAGACCAGCACGCGGTCGTCGTCCTTGAGCGCGTCCCGCAGCGCCGCGTTGAGCGCCTGCGCCATCGTGGTCGTCATCAGGCCTCCAGCTCGGCCGCGACCATCGCCCGCTGGCGCTGCAGCTGGCGGGTCGGCTCGGCGTAGACGTGGTCGAACAGGGACATCGGGTCGAGCTCGGTGTCGGCGTTCAGGGTGTCGCGGACGGACTGGGCGAACTCTTCGGCTTCGGCGTGGCAGAGCTCGATTTCGTGCTGGGTCAGCGCGTCGCCGAGGTAGGTCTCGAGGCGCTTGAGCGGGTCCGCTTCGCGCCACTTCGCGACTTCGTCCGCGTCGCGGTAGCGGGTGGCGTCGTCGGCGTTGGTGTGGGCGTCGATGCGGTAGGTGTGGGCCTCGACGAGGACCGGGCCCTTGCCTTCGCGGGCGTGCTTCACGGCGTCGTCGAGGACGGCGAGGACCGCGACGGCGTCGTTGCCGTCGACCTGCTCCGAGCGCATGCCGTAGCCGATGCCCTTGTACGCCAGCGCGGGCGCGGCGCTCTGCTTCTCGAAGGGGACGGAGATGGCGTAGCCGTTGTTCTGCACGAAGAACACCACGGGCGCCTTGAAGACGGCGGCGAAGTTGAGCGCTTCGTGGAAGTCGCCTTCGCTGGTGGCGCCGTCCCCGATGAGCGCGAGCGCGACGGCGTCTTCGCCGCGTCGCTGCATCGCGTGCGCGAGACCGGCGGCGTGCAGGGTCTGCGTCGCGAGCGGAGTGCACTGGGGCGCTACGCGCGTCTCGGTGGGGTTGTAGCCGCAGTGCGCGTCGCCGCGAAGCAGCGTCAGGACTTCGCCGGGCTTCAGGCCGCGCGCGACGAGGGCCACCGAGTCGCGGTAGGTGGGGAAGAGCCAGTCGTTGTCCTGGAGGGCGAGCGCGGCGGCGACCTGGCAGGCCTCCTGGCCGGCGCTGGAGGGGTAGACGGCGAGGCGGCCCTGCTTGGTGAGGGCGGTCGCCTGGACGTCGAACCGGCGGCCCAGGACCATCAGCCGGTAGGCGGCTTTCAGGCGGTCTTTCGCGGGCTCGGCGTAGTCGCCGTGCTGGTCGGCGCGCGTCCCGTCCTCGGCGACGAACCGCACCGGCGACGCGGACGGCAGCAGGGTCTCCACGGCCATGGCGCACACCACCTCTCGCAGACATATGATGCTGAAATGGTGATTCTCGGCGGTCTTCTGTTCAAGGGTTCGCGGAAATGAGCGACAAACGGTCTTTCATCGACGCTTCGGCTGACCAAACGTCTTTCTCGACGTCGGCTGTCGGCGCCCTTCCGGGACGAACGGTCCCAGCCCTCGACGAGGTCGACCGGGCGATGCTGGCGGAGCTGTCCGCGGACGGGCGCCTGGCGGTCCGGGCACTGGCGGAGAAGCTGCACATTTCGCGCACGAACGCGTACGCACGGTTGGAGCGCTTGATGGCGGAGGGGGTGATCACGGGCTTCGGCGCGCGCATCGACCCGCGGCGGGCCGGCCTGGGGACGTCGGCGTACATCATGGTGACGGTCGAGCAGACGTCGTGGCGCACGATGGCGACGGACCTGCACGAAATCCCGTACGTCGACCACGTCGCGTTGGTGGGTGGCGACTTCGACATCCTGCTGCTGGTCCGGACCCCGGACAACACGACCCTCCGAGACGTGGTCCTGGAACGGCTGCAGGCCCTGGAGGGAGTCCGGTCGACGCGCACGTGGCTGATCTTCGAGGAACTCCCGGGCTCGGTGCTCTGACCCGTGTCGCCCCTCCAATCACACGTGATGCCCCCTCAATCACGCGAGATGCCCCTCCAGTCACGTGAGATGCCCGCCTGATCACGCGAGTTCCGCCTTCGATCACGCGAGTCACGGCTCCAAGCACGCGAGTTCCGGGCCGAGTCACGCGACTTCGGGGTCGGCGGGCGCAGCCGGGCAGCCGGCCCCACCCCGTGGATCTCTCCTACGCTGCGCACATGGGCTACACGTGCACCAGTTGCGGCGAGCACCACGGCGAACTCCCGTTCGCGTACAGCGTCCCCGCGCCGGCCTTCTGGCAGGACGGGCTCGACGACAGCGTCCTCGAGCCGGAACGGTGCGTGATCGGCGGCGAGCACTACTTCCTTCGCGGCCGTCTGGTGCTTCCGGTCCTCGACGCGGACGAAGACCTCGAGTGGGGCGTCTGGGTTTCCGTCAGCAAGGACAACTTCTTTCGCGCGGAGGAACTCTGGGACAGTCCGGATCGCGAAGCCGAGCCCCCGTACTTCGGCTGGTTCGCCACCGAGCTGCCCGGCTACGAAGGCACCTTGAACCTCAAGACCCACCTGCACACCGGCCCGGTGGGCGAACGGCCGGCCATCGAGCTGGAGCCGACGGACCACCCGCTCGCCGTCGAACAGCGGGCCGGGATCACGCTGGTCAGGGTGCAGGCCATCGCGGAGATGCTGCTGCACCCGTGGTGACCGGCCGGGCAGAAGCCTTGCCCGCCCGCACCCTTGACCTTCACCGGGCCACTCGCTATAGGTGATCCCGTCGCCGGGCGACTCTTATTTTACGTCGAGAAATAACTACCTCGAAACCTATTGACGGGGTCCCCTCCGCCCGGTGAGGATCGGCCGGTCCGCCGCCGTTCACCGCAGAATGGACCAGACCATGGCCAGAAGATCACGCGCGTGGTCCCGTGCGCGCCGAAGTTCGCTCGTCACCTTGATGAGCCTGAGCCTGCTGGGCGGGGTCGCGCAAGCCACACCCGCCCAAGCCGCCGAGCCGCCACAGCCCGTGATCGGCCAGCCCGCCAAGGACAAGGACGGCTGCGCCAAGATCGAGAAGAGCCTGCCCACCCTGGCCGACTGGCCCAAGGTCGACAGCCAGGTCAAGGGCAAGGCCGGCGACGAGGCGCGCATCGCCCAGATCCTCGCCGGGATGACCCTCGAGGAGAAGGTCGGGCAGATGACGCAGCCCGAGATCACCTCGATCACCCCCGACGAGGTCCGCCAATACGCCATCGGCACCGTCCTCAACGGCGGCGGCGCGTGGCCGGGCGGCAACAAGCACGCCACCCAGCAGGACTGGCTGAACCTCGCCGACGCCTACTGGAACGCCTCCAAGACCAGCCGCACGAAGATCCCCGTCATCTGGGGCATCGACGCCGTGCACGGCAACAACAACGTCTACGGCGCCACCGTCTTCCCGCACAACATCGGCCTCGGCGCGGCGCACGACCCGTGCCTCGTCCGTGACGTCGCCGGCGCCACCGCCCGCCAGGTCCGCTCGACCGGCCAGGACTGGGCGTTCTCGCCCACCCTCGCCGTCGTCCAGGACGACCGCTGGGGCCGCACCTACGAGGGCTTCTCCGAGGACCCGCGGATCACGCGCTCCTACGGCTACGAGGACATCAACGGCCTCCAGGACGGCGCCACCAGCCGCATCGGCTACAACGGCGTCATCGCCACCGCCAAGCACTTCATCGGGGACGGCGGCACGACCAAGGGCCAGGACCAGGGCGTCAACCCGTCGTCCGAAGCCGACATGATCAACATCCACGGCCAGGGCTACTACGGCGCGCTCGCCGCCGGCTCCCAGACCGTGATGGTGTCGTTCAACAGCTGGACCAATCCGGACCTCGGCATCAACGAGGGCAAGCTGACCGGCAGCAGCAAGGCCATGAACGAGATCCTCAAGGGCAAGATCGGCTTCGACGGCCTGGTCGTGTCCGACTGGAACGCCATCGGCCAGGTCCCCGGCTGCACGAACTCCTCGTGCCCGCAGGCGATCAACGCCGGTATCGACGTCGTGATGGTGCCCGCGGACTGGAAGGCGTTCATCACCAACACGATCGCCCAGGTCCAGAGCGGCCAGATCCCGATGTCGCGGATCGACGACGCGGTCACCCGCATCCTGCGCGTCAAGATCCGTGACGGCCTCTTCGAGTCGCAGAAGCCGTCCGACCGCTCCTACGCCAACTCCGACGAGGCGCTGAAGGACAACTGGCTGGCCCGCGACGCGGCCCGCGAGTCGCAGACGCTGCTGAAGAACAACGGCAACGTGCTGCCGCTCAAGCCGAAGGCGAAGGTCCTGGTGGTCGGCAAGAGCGCCGACAACATCTCGAACCAGACCGGCGGCTGGACGCTGAGCTGGCAGGGCACCGGCAACACCAACGCCGACTTCCCGAACGCCACCTCGATCCTGTCCGGCATCAAGCAGGACCTCGGCGACGCGAACGTCACCTTCGACGCCACCGGCAGCGTGGACCCGAAGGGCTACGACGCCGTCATCGCCGTGATCGGTGAGACGCCGTACGCCGAGGGTGTCGGCGACCTGACCCGCAAGACCCTCGAGGCGTCGAAGCTCTACCCCGAGGACCTGGCCGTGCTGGACAAGGTCAGCGGCAAGGGCACCCCGGTCGTCACCGTCTACGTCGGCGGCCGCCCGCTGTACATGAACAAGGAGATCAACCGCTCCGACGCGTTCGTGGCGGCCTGGCTGCCCGGCACCGAGGGCGGCGGCGTCGCCGACATGCTGGTCAAGGGCAAGGACGGCACCGGCTACCAGGGCACGCTGTCGTACTCGTGGCCGAAGAGCGCGTGCCAGTCGCCGCTCAACCCGTGGTCCCCGGACTACGACCCGCTGTTCAAGCTGGGCTACGGCCTGAAGTCGGGTCAGCGCGTCACGATCGGCCAGCTGGACGAGACCCCCGGCCCGGCGACCTGCGGGTCCACCGGTGGCGGCGGGACGGCGACCGAGGACCTGTCGATCTTCGACCGGACGGACGTCGCGCCGTACACCAGCCAGATCGGCTCGGCTTCGAACTGGGGCGGCACCGTGATCGGCCCGGACGGCACGGCCGAGCACCCCGAGATCAACACCGTCCCGACGGACGTCAACGTGCAGGGCGACGGCCTGAAGGCGACCTGGACGGGTACCGGAGCGGCTCAGCTCTACATGCAGAACACGGCGGGCACGAACGACCTGCGCAGCTACCTGAACGCGGACGGGGCGCTGGAGTTCGACACGACCGTGCAGCAGGCACCGGTCAACCGGACGGTGATCAGCATGCACTGCGTCTACCCGTGCTTCTCGGAGGTGAACGCGACGAAGCTGTTCACCGACCTGGCGGGCGGCCCGAAGACGACGGTCAAGATCCCGTTGTCCTGCTTCAACAACGGGCTGGACTTCGAGCACATCAACACACCGTTCCTGGTCTACACCGACGCCGCGTTCCAGGCGTCGTTCGCGAACGTGCGCTGGGTGCCCAACGGGGCGAAAGATCCTGATGCGAGACCTTGTTCGAGTTTGACCTAGGTACCGGCCGGGCCGGGAGCGACCAGCTCCCGGCCCGGTTTTTTGAGCACTGTCGTTTCATTGCGTGAAGCCCGCGTTCATCGCCACGCTCAGCGCCTGCTCCGAAAGCTCCGACCGGGTCAACCGCGCGACCACCCGCCCCCGCTGGAACACCAGCACCCGGTCGCACAGTTCGCACAGCTCCGCCAGGTCCGTCGACGCCAGCAGGACCGGCTTCCCCGACGCCGCCAGCTCGACGATCACCGCGTGCATCTCCGCCCGGGCTCCCACGTCGACGCCGCGGGTCGGGTCGTCGAGCAGCAGCACCGAGGGCTCCGACGACAGCCACTTCGCGACGACCACCTTCTGCTGGTTGCCGCCGGACAGGCTCGACACCGGGTCGTCCGGGGCGCCGCGGATCCGCAGGCGCGCCGAGAGCGCACGCGCCGCCGAGACGTGCCTGCCACGGTGCAGCCACCGGCCGCCGCGGCCGAGGGCGAGCCAGCTGACCGCGCTCGTGTTCTGCCACAGCGGCTTGTCGAGCATCAGGCCGTAGCGCTTGCGGTCGCTGGGGACGAACGCGATCCCGGCCCGGACGGCCGCGCGCACCGAACGCGGTGCGGGCCGGCCGCCGATGTGGATCCGGCTGGGGGACGGCACCCGCCCGGACAGCGCGGCCAGGACTTCGAGGTGCCCCGCGCCCTGCAGGCCGGCCAAGCCGACGATCTCCCCCTCCGCCACGGCGAAGGCCGGATCCTCGACCACGATCGCGGGTGGCCGGTGCCGCGGCGGCGTCCGCTCGATCGCCCGCGCGACCTCCCGGTCGCCCAGCATCGCCGTCACCACGCCGTCGAGGTCGACCGACTTCGCCTCCACCCCGGCCAGCACCGCCCGGCCGTCGCGCAGCACCGTGATCCGCGACGCGATCCGCAGCACCTCCTCGATGAAGTGCGACACGTACAGCACCGCCACCCCACGCGAAAGCAGCTGGCGCAGCACGCTCATCAACCGCTCCACCGCCTCCCGGGGCAGCGCCGACGTCGGCTCGTCCAGGATCAGCACCGCCGGGTCCCGCAGCAGCGCCCGCCCGATCTCCAGCAACTGCTGGTCGGCCAGCGGCAGCTCACCTGCCCGGGCACCCAGCGGGACGTCGAGGCCCAGCTCGGCCAGCACCGGCGCCGCCAGCGACGCCATCCGCCGGGAGCTCAGCAGCAACCCCCGCCGGGGCGGCGAAAGCGGGAACAGGTTCTCCGCCACCGTCAGGTCGGGGAACACCGCCAGCTCCTGCGCCACCAGCGCGACCCCACGGCCGACCGCGTCGCCGACCCCGGAAAACGCCACCGGCGCACCGTCCAAGGACAACGCACCCGCGTCCGGCCGCAGGACGCCCGAGAGGATCTTCACGAGCGTCGACTTGCCCGCGCCGTTCTCCCCCACCACCGCGTGCACTTCACCGCGCGCCAAGGTGATGTCCACTTCGGACAGTGCGGTGACGCCGCCGTAGCGCCGGGTCAGGCCGGTCGCGCGGAGCACGTCAGCGAGCCTCGGCCAGGGGACGGACCGAAGCGGAAGGGTTCGCCAGGATCCGGTCGATCTCCGGCTTGTAGAAGTCGTACGCCGCTTGCGTGGACGTCTGGCGCTTGATGACCGCGTCGATGTTCGACGAGTCGACCACCAGGCCCGGCATCCGCAGCCACCCCTGCGGCAGCGGCTTCTTCTCCTTCACCGACCGGATCAGCAGCGCGGTCACGACGTAGCCCTTGAGGAAGTGCTCGGGGTCGATGGTGACGAAGTCGAGGCCGTCCTTGACGCCCTGCAACGTCTTCGCGTCGACGTCCGCGCCCGCGACGAGGTACTTGCCTTTCTCCGTCTGCTTGATCTTCGCGAGGTCGTAGCTGTCCGCGTCGCCGACGCCGAGGAACGCGAGCGCCGTCGGGTTCGCGTGCACCAGCGCGGACCACGCGCCGTAGTTCTGGTTCGGGTCGCTGTAGGTCTGGAACGGGCCGAGCACCTTGATCCCCGGTGCTTTGGCGTTCAACGTCTCCTTGATCCCGCGAGCGCGGCTGTCCAGCACCGGCGTCCCCGGGTTCGGGACACCGACGACGACCGACCCCGAAGGATTGGCCGGCAACCGCTTCAGCAGCTCCTGCGCGAGCTGGACGCCGAGGTCGTAGTTGTCGTTGCCGACGTAGAACGTGATCTTGCTGCCGTCGGTGGGCGCGGTGTCGAGCGCGACCACCGGGACGCCCCGGTCGATCGCCGTCGCGGCCGGCCGGGTGAAGATCGGCGGGTCGAGGTTCTCCAGCACCACGCCGTCCGGGTTGGTCTGCGTCAGGTTGGTGAACAGCTGCTGCTCGGCGGGCCCGTCGGTGTTGGGCGGCCCGACGGCCTTGAAGTCGACGCCGCCCTCGTGCTGCGCCGCCGTTTCCGCGCCTTCGACCATCTCGTGGGCGAAGTTGAGGCTGATGTTCGCGACGGCGATGCCCATCTTCAGAGACCCGCCGCCACCGGAGTTGCCCGAGCTACCGCAGGCGCTCAGCGTCAGGCACGTGATCAGGACCAGGATCGGGGTGCGTTTCATGGTTCCTCCTCGAGCGAGGGAACAGGCCGTGACCGCGTGTGCGGCGCAGCACGCTGTCGAAGGCGACGGCGACCAGGATCACCGCGCCGGTGGCGAACGTCGTCCAGTTGATCGGCACCTGCAGGAACACCAGGCTGGCGGCGACGGCGGTGAGGATGAGGTTGCCGAGCATCGCGCCCGGCACCGAGCCGCGGCCGCCGGCGAGCGGGGTGCCGCCGATGATGCACGCGGCGATCGCGGTCAGCTCGTAGCCGTTGCCGACGGTCGGGTCGCCCGCGGTGAAGAACGCCAGCCCGAGCACTGCCGCGACGCCGCCCATGAACCCGGACAGCCCGAGCGCGGCGATCCGCGTCCGGGCGATCGGCAGGCCGCTGAACTCGGCGGCGTCCGGGTTCGACCCGACGGCCCGTACCCGCGCCCCGAACCGGGTCCGGGTGAACACGACCGTGAGCAGCACGGTCGAGGCCAGCAGCACCCAGACCGACGTCGGCACGCCGGCCAGCTCGCCGCCGAGCACGCTGAAGAACGCGTGGTCCAGGGGCATGCCGCTGATCTGCTTGCCGTCGGCCAGGGCGAGCGCGGCGCCGCGGAAGAGCAGCGCGGCGGCGAGGGTGACGATGAACGACGGCAGCCGCAGGTACGTCGTGATCGCGCCGTTGAGGCAACCGAGCACGGTCGCGACCAGCAGGATCGCCGGCAGCGCGAGCCACGGCGACCAGCCGGCGCGGATCAGCACGGCACCCAGCACGATGCCGAGCGCGTACTGCCCGCCGAGTGACAGGTCGACCTCGCGCATCGCGAGCGGGAACACCATCCCGCAGGCCATCAGGCCGACGTAGACCGAGCTCTGCGCGGTCGAGAGGAGGTTGATGGGGCGCAGGAAGTCGGGGTGTGCCAGCCCGACGACACCCACCAGGACGGCGAGGACCAGCACAACGCCGAGTTCGTCCCGCAGGACGTGGCGGTACCACGGACGCGGGGCGGTGTCGGCGGACATAGCCGCGAAGGTCACCAGGCGGGTGCGGGTTCGGCAAGACGCGCGTTTCGGTGGGTGAAACGGTGACCTTGTCGCGACCCGGCGCCGGCCGCCACGCTGCCCGGCATGTCGTCCACCAGCCGGGTCGCCGTCGTCACCGGGGCCGCGCGCGGGCTCGGCCAGGAGTTCGCCGTGGCGCTGGCCGGGCTGGGTCACCGCGTGGCCGGCTGGGATGTGACGGACCAGGCCGAGACGTCCGCGCGGGTGGCCGCCGCGGGCGGGGAGTTCCTGCCGGTGACGGTCGACGTGACGGACCCGGTCGCCGTCGAGGCCGCGGTGGACCAGGTGGTGGACGCCTTCGGCGCGCTGCACATCGTGGTCAACAACGCCGGGATCTACCCGCCGATCGCGTTCGAAGAGACCACTGTGGACGATTGGCGCCGGGTGATGCGGCTGAACCTGGAGGGGCCTTTCCTGGTGACCCAGGCCGCGCTGCCGCACCTGCGGGCGGCGGGCTGGGGCCGGATCGTGAACATCGTGTCGGCGGTCGTGTTCCTCGGGCCGCCGGACCTCGTCGCGTACACGACGTCGAAGGCGGGCCTGGTCGGGTTCACCCGCGCGCTGGCCAACGCGGTCGGCGCGGAAGGCATCACGGTGAACGCGATCTCGCCCGGGCTGGTGTCGACCGCGACCGCCGCGCGCACGACCGGCGCCGGGGGCGGGTTCGAGCGCGTCCGGGCGAGCCAGGCGGTGCCGCGCACGGAGGGCCCGGCGGACGTGGTGTCGACCCTGCGGTACGTCTGCGACGAGGGCAGCGGCTTCCTGACCGGCCAGACGCTGAACGTCGACGGCGGCTCGGCGTTCCACTGAATCAGCGAAAGTGACGGGTTGCCGTGAACCAGCTGCTGGGCGCCGGCGAGGCGGCCGTGGTGACGCGGGTCTGCGAGCTGCTCGTCCCCGGCTCGGCCGCCGCCCGGCCGGACCGCTACCTCGCGGCGACCCTGCCCGCCCTCACGCCGGCCGAGGAGGACGCCGTGCACGCCGCGATCGGGGTCATGGCCGGGGTGACGAACCCGCCGGCGCTGGCCCGGCTGGCCGGCAGCGCCGCCTTCGACCGGTTCCGCCTGCTGGCGATCGAAGCGTTCTACGGCGACCACACCCCGCCGGGCCGGCGGGGGCCCGACCGGGCGGACGTCCTGGTCGTCGGGGCCGGCGGCGGGGCGATCGCCGCGGTGCTGGCCGCGCGCGGGGCCGACGTGCTGCTGCTCGGCAGCGGACCCGGCCGGACCTGTTTCGTGTCCACAGTGGACGACGAGCCGATCGCACCGCCTGCCGCGCCCGAGCCGGCGAAGGCCGAGCGCGCGCCCGCGTCCGACGTCGCGAAGTTCCACGAACACACCGGGTTGCTCGGCGCAGCGGGCCCGTTCGGCGCGGCCGACCTCGAACCGTGGTACGACCGCCCGGTGCCGGCGTCGGGGGCCCGGGTGCGCCGGCGGCACGACGTCCGGCGCGTCCTGGTCGACACGTCGGGGCCGCGCCCGAAGGTCACCGGCGTCGGCTACACGTGCGACGGGGACGACGGCGTCCTGCACGCCCCGGTCGTCGTGCTCGCCGCCGGCCCGCTCGCGACCCCGCGGATCCTGTTGCACACCCACGAAACCGCCGGGATCGACGCACCCTCGGCGCGGTTGACCGGGCGGACCCTGGGCCTGCGCCCGGCCCGGCTGGTGTACGGCCTGCTCGCCGGGTCACCGGGCCCCCACACGGGCGCGGGGTTCGCCGTCGAACCGGCCGCGCTGCCCGGGCCGGTGGACTTCGCCGCGAGCCTCGTCGACCCCGGGCACCGGCCGCTGTGGGGCGGGCGGCTGGCCGAGGTCGTGCGCGGCCATCCCGGCTGGACCGGCCTGCGCGTGCTGGTCACCGACGACAACACCGCCGTCGCCGACCTCGGGGTCGGGGACGAGGTCGTCGTGGGCAAGCGGTTCTCGACGGCCGAGCGGCGACGGCTGGCCGGGGCGCTGGAGTTCGCGGTGGAGCACCTGCGCGCGGCCGGGGCCCGGGACGTCGTGTGGAGCGGCCTGGTCGCGGCGCACCCGCAGGGCGGCGCGCCGATGGGCGACGACCCGGCCCGCTCGGTCGTGGGCCCGGACGGGCAGTCCCACGACGTCGACGGCCTCTACGTCGCCGACGCGTCGCTGCTGCCGGCCGTGCTCTCGGTGGCCCCGGACCTGACCGTGCGGGCGCTGGCCGCGAAGGTCGCCGAGGCGATCCGGTGACCGCTCGGCTCAGCGACGTTGCCTCGCCGCCGCCACCGGATCATCATCACGGGATGAGCGGCCCGCCGAAGTCCGTGCTCGCCCGCGGCCTGACGCTGCTGGACGCGTTCGCCTCGGCCGACACAACGCTCTCGCTCGCCGAGCTGACGGCGCGCACGGGCCTGCCGAAGCCGACGGTGCACCGGCTGGCCGCGGAGCTGGTCGGCTGGGGCGGGCTGGAACGCACCGACGGCCGGTACCGGCTCGGCATGAAGCTGTTCGAGCTCGGCCAGCGCGTGCCGCGGCGGCGTGACCTGCGCGAAGCCGCGCTGCCGTACTTGGAGGACCTGTACGAGGCGACGCACGAGAACATCCACCTCGCGGTGCAGGACGGGCCGCACACGCTGTTCCTGGAGAAGGTGAGCGGCCGCCGGTCGATGCAGATCGAGTCCGAGGTCGGCGGGAAGCTGCCGCTGTACTGCACCGCGACGGGGAAGATCTTCCTCGCGCTCGGCTCCCCCGACTACTTCCGCCGGGTCGCCGTCGCCGGGCTGGCGCGCTGGACGCCGCGCACGATCGTCGCGCCCGGGCGGCTGCGGGCCGAGCTGGCCCGCGCGGCGGCGAGCGGCTACGGCGTCAACCACGAGGAGTACGAGGTGGGCGTGTCGGCGGTCGCCGCGCCGGTGTTCGACGCCCGGCGCCGGGTGCTCGCGGCCCTGTCCATCACGGGCAACGCGGCGAAGCTGGACCTCGACCGGCTGGCCCCGGCGGTGCGGACCGCGGCGCTCGCGCTGTCGCGGGAGCTCGCGCTCGCCCCGGTGCGAAATCCCCTGGATCGGGGTTGAGCGGCGCCGACAGAATGGGGTGATGACCTCCGAAGCGATCGCGCTCGCCGACGAACTCCTGGACGTACTGGGCACCTGGATGCCGCTCGAAGCGACCTTCGTGGGCGTCCCCGGCCACGACGCCGAGCTGCCCGACCCGAGCGAAGCCGGCCACCAGCGGCTGCGGGCGCGCGCCGCCGGCATCCGGGCGCGGGCGCGGGCCTCGGCGGACGACGACCACGTCACGCTCGGCGTCGTCGTCCAGCAGGCGGAAGTGGTGCTCACTCAGCTCGACGCGAGGGTCGTGGAGTTCACGCTCGCCGACCCGATGTTCGCGACCGCGATGAGCCACCTGGCCTTCCTGCCGCAGCTCACCCCCGCCGGCGAGCGGGCCGAGGAGGACTTCCTGGCCCGGCTGGCCGCCTTCCCGGCGTTCTACGACGCGGTGGCGCGGCGCCAGCGAGACGGCCTGCGCGCGGGCCGGACACCGGTGGACCGCATGGCGCACAACGCGATCGGCTTCCTGGACCGGTTCCTGGCGCAGGAAACGCCGTTTCCCCAGCCGCTGACCGGCGACCGCGGCGAGCGCCGCGACCGGCTGGTGGCCGAGGTGGTGCGGCCCGCGCTGACCCGCTACCGCGAGTTCCTCGCGACCGAGGTCGCCGGGCACGGCCGGTCCGACGACCGGCCGGGGCTCTGCTGGCTCGAAGACGGCGAAGCGCACTACGCGGCGCTGGCGCGCATGCACACGACCACCGACCACACGCCGGAGGAGCTGCACCAGCTGGGCCTCGACGTCCTCGCCGGGCTCGAAGCCGAGTACGCCGAGATCGGCGGCCGGGAGTTCGGGCTGACCGACCCGGCGCAGGTCCGCCGCCGGCTGCGGACCGACGAAAGCCTCCGCTGGCGCGACGCCGAGGAGATGCTCGAAACCGCTCGCGCGGCCATCGCCCGCGCGACCGCCGCCGCACCGGACTGGTTCCCCCGGGTGCCGGACGCCGAGTGCGTCGTGCGGGCTGTCCCGGAGGCGGACGCGCCGGTCGCCGCCGCGGCGTACTACATGCCGCCCGCACTCGACGGTTCGCGCCCGGGCGTTTACTACACCAACACCCACGAGGTGCACACGCGCGACCGGTTCATCGCCGAGACCGTGGCGTTCCACGAAGCCGTGCCGGGCCACCACTTCGCGGAAGCGCTGGCGCAGGAACTGACCGGGTTGCCGCGGTTGCGGCGGATCGCGTTGATCACCGCCTACAGCGAGGGCTGGGCCCTCTACACCGAGCGGCTCGCCGACGAGATGGGCCTGTTCTCCAGCGATGTCATGCGGCTCGGCATGGTCGCCGAGGACTCGGTCCGCGCCGCGCGGCTGGTCGTCGACACCGGCCTGCACGCCCTGCGCTGGACGCGCGAGCAGTGCGTCGAGTTCCTCCGCGCGCACACCGTGCTGAGCGAGGTCGAGGTCCAGTCCGAGACGGACCGGTACATCGAGTCCCCCGGCCAGGCGCTGGCGTACATGACCGGCCGGCTGGAAATCCTGCGCCTGCGCCGGTTCGCCGAGGAGAAGCTCGGGGAAGCCTTCGCCATCAAGGACTTCCACGACGTGGTGCTCGGCGGCGGCCCGCTGCCGCTGAAGGTGCTGGGCGACGTGGTCCGCGCCTGGGCCGGCTAGTGCTGCATGCCGTAGGACTTCTGGCACGGGTAGCCGTCGCCGGTGGCCGACCAGCTCGCCGGGTAGCCGTTCTGCGCCCAGGCCGCGTAGGCCTGCGCGTAGCTGTAGCCGCGGGCGAAGAGCCACTGGCACGACGTCTGCCCGGCCGCGGGGGTGATGGTGATCCACGGCTGGGCGTAGATCCAGCTCGACTGGGCGTACCACTGGCTGCCCGCCGGAACGTACGCCCGCGGCGGGACCACGGTCGTCGGGACGATCATCGTCTGCGTCGGCGGGGGTGCCACCGTGACGGTCGGAGTGCTCGGTGCCGTGGTGACCACCGTCTGGATCCCCGCGGGGACGGCGTTGCCGGCGACCGGCACCCCGCACGCGGCGAGGGCGAACACGGCGGAAACCGCGGCGGTGGCGCGGAAGAGGCGCATGGCTGGCTCATTTCGTCCGGGTCATGTGGCTACCGGCGATGACGCCGCCGGAAACGGTGTAGGTGCCGGAAAAAGTGCGCGTGCTGCCGTCGGTCTGAACGGCCGACAACACGACCGAGACCGTGTTCCCCCGGACGTCCGTGACGGTCACCGTGGCCCACGACGTCGTCGCGAAACCGTCGGCGTACTTGGCGTACCCGCCGCCACCGGCGATGCGGCTGCCGCCGAGGGACCACGCCGTCGAGAAGTCGCGGCGGTTGATCGCGTCGTAGTACGCGATGACCGTGCGTGCTTCCGCGGTCTCCCCCGGTGCGACGTACGCGGGCGGTTGCTGCACGTACACCGTCTGCGGTGCCGCGGGTACGGCGACCACGGTCGTGCTGGTGGACGGCGCCGACTGCACGGCGACCGGCACCGGCACGCCGACGACCGGCGTTCCACAAGCGGCGACGCTCACCGAGAACACGGCGGCGACGAGAATTCGGGCGGCTTTCATGGGAATCAACTTCTTCCGTTGTCCGCTCCCTGGAATCGGCCGCCCGGCCGGATCTGCAACGGATTCGGGAGAAAGCGACGCAAGCGTTATCCCGTTGAATTCAGCCGTGCTGCCGGACGATGTCGTAAGCCGTCATCGCGGCGGCCAGGTGGCGGGCGTCCGCGGGCCGCGTCGCGTCGTACCCGGTGATCAGCTGGATGCGGCCCAGCCGGTAGGTCAGCGTGTTGCGGTGGATGTTCAACGCCGTCGCCGCTTCGCCGCGGTTGTAGCCCGACGTCACGAACGCGCGCAGGGCGTCGATCAGGTGCGGGTGGTCCTCGAGCGGGGCCAGCACGAGTGCGAGCGCTTCCCGCGCCGGGCCCGGCCGCGCGAGCTGGTACTCGATGGCCAGGTCGGCGAGCCGATAGAGGCGGGGTGGGCGGCGCAGGTTCTCCGCCAGTGCAAGGATTTCCACGGCTTCGGAGTGCGCGGCGGGGATGCCGGCGTGCGTCTCGGCGCGGGACGCCGCCGCGGTGCAGCGACGCCCGCAGACGCGGTCCACCCGGGCCGCCACCTCGACGGCCGACGCTGTCGACGCCGTCGATGGCACCAGCAGCACGCCGCCGTCGCCCTTGAACGTCACCAGCACGCCCGGCTGACCGTCCAAATCGGACCGGACCGCGCGGAAGAGGTCCGTCGCCGCACGGGATCCCCCGGACGCGGGCAGCGCCGGCAGGTGGAACACCACGACGTCGTAGCCGTCCGCCAGCTCGCGGCGGCGCACCGGCCGGCCGGCGAGCAGGCTGGCGGCGAGGTTCTGCCGGTCCTCCCGGTGCTCCCAGTCGAGGTCGTCGCGCTCGCGCAGGTACGCCTCCGCGACGCGCGGCATCACCTCGCCGAGGAAGTCGAGCATCCGGGCGCCCAGCGCCAGGCGGTCGCCGTCCACCATCTCCCAGGCGACGCTCGCGGCCAGCGGGTAGATCTTCAGCACGGCGTCCAGCGGCAGGCCGTCGCGGGCCCGCTCGGCACCCCAGGCGATCGGCACGGCCAGTTCCTCCGACGTCGGGCGCCGGTCCTCGGCGACCGTGGTCAGGAAGAGCTCGAACACCGCGGCCGCGTTGGCGACCAGGTCACCCTCCAGCACGGTCGCCGGCAGCAGCCGGTACGCCGGGATCTCGGCGGCGCACCGGGCGATCATCGCCGCGGCGATCTCACCCGATCGAGGGAACAGCTCGGCCACCGGATCCATGTCACATTGTCATCATGCACAAACGCCGTCGGCAAGTTTCTGCGCGTTCTGCCAGCAGACAGCGTTGATCAAGGCGCGCATGCTGTGCATAGCACCCAGACGAGAGGACTTCGCAATGACGCGGGGAACGAAACGATGGCTGGCCGGGCTCGGGATCGCGAGCCTGCTCGCCTTGGGCGTGGCGGCGCCGGCCCCGGCCGCGGCGTCGAGCGGCGGCAACAACGACTTCGGCTGCCGCCCGAGCGCGGCCCACCCGAACCCGGTCGTGCTGCTCCACGGCACCTTCGCCACCTACTACGAGGACCTCAACTTCCTCCAGGCCGACCTGGCCGCCCGCGGCTACTGCACGTTCTCCCTGACCTACGGCGCCTACCCGCAGTTCCCGTTCGTCGGCGGGCTGAAGCCGGTCGCGGAGTCGTCGCTGGAGATCAAGAACTTCGTCGAAAAGGTCCGCGGGGCCACCGGCGCGGCCAAGGTGGACGTCGTCGGCCACTCCGAAGGCGGCCTGCAGTCGATCTACCTGGCCAAGATGCAGGGCATCCAGAGCGAGATCGGCAAGGTGGTCGCGATCGCCCCGCCGACGCACGGCGCCAACGCGTCCGGGCTCCTGACGCTGGCCTACACGCTGCTCGGCAAGAGCACCTGGGACACCATCGTCAAGACGATCGGCCTGCCGATCTTCGCCGACGAGCTGGACGGCGGCGCGGCGATCGTCGCGCTCAACACCGGCCCGGTCGCCCAGCCCGGCATCGACTACACGATCATCACCTCACGCTACGACGAGCTGGTGACCCCGACCGAGACGTCGTTCATCCGCGAGCCCGGCGTGCACAACCGCTACGTCCAGGACTCGTGCCCGTTCGACCCGGTCGGCCACATCGGCGAGGCCTACGACCTCAATGTGTGGCACCTGGTCCGCAACGCCCTCGACCCGGCGCACGCCACGCCCATCGCGGTCTGCGCGGTCGGCTCTCCCGGCTGACGCGGTCGTGAGTGGGAAACAGTGTTCTAACCCTGTTTCCCACTCA